>CAZHRO010000227.1:0-2179 GCA_964535045.1 uncultured Dehalococcoidales bacterium
CGGTGACCGTCAAAGGACAGGACCGCCACGGCAAAGCAATTAGAATTAAAGCCACCAGCCTGATGGCTGAGGCTCTGGAGCATGAGATTGACCACCTTAACGGTACCCTATATCTCGACCATGTGGAGAGCCAGGATAAACTACACAAGATTGAACGCCCAATAGCACCAGAGGCTGAGCATGACTGAGAGAACCGTGACCAGCACGATGAAGGGAAGCGAGTAGATATGGGCAGGAAAATTGTTGCTACTGGAAGAGGGGGAACCGGGAAATCAACATTTGTTGCTTTAGCCAGCCGCTATCTAGCTGCTCCTATGTTACTTATCGATATTGACCCTGACCAGAGTCTGGCGGAGATGCTTGGAATAGACCTGGAAAAGGAAGGGGTCAGAACCATTTCAGAGGCGCTCTATGACATTATTGAGGAGAGGAGGAGCGATGGTGGGAATCCTATGCCGCTGCATGACCGCATGGAGTATCTACTTAATCGGGAGTGTCTCTACGAGGGTAAGAGATTTGACCTTCTCGTGCTGGGGACAAAGCTGACCGAAGGCTGCTATTGCGTTCCCGATGACTTGATTAAGACCATAATTCCCAAGCTGGCTAATCACTATCCGAATGTGGTCATTGACTCGCCAGCCGGTCTGGAGCACCTGAACCGGAAAATAGTATCAGACATAGATGACCTATTTGTGATACTTGACCCCTCTTCAAAATCTCTAAAGCACATAGCGAGGGTTAAGGACCTTACCCATCAAATAGGGATCAGCTATAGTCACCTTTATTTAGTAGGTAACTATGACTTCGACAAAGATACCGAAGAATACCTGAGGAGTACCGGGGATGCTTATCTTGGCAAAATTGAATACGATGCCAGTGTCCAGCAATATAACCTAGCCGGTAGGTCACTTCTGGAGCTACCGGAGGACTCGCCTGCCTCTTCATCAGTCAGGGAGATATTGGCAAGGGCAGAGAATTGATAGAAAGCAGCCAGGCATTTGGCAGTGAGCGAGCAAATTAGAGTGTCTAAAGGGCACTGGAGCTAGTTACCAGTAGAAACTGTGGAGGAGCAAGCTTGAAAACATACCTTGATTGCTTACCGTGCCTGCTGAGTCAGGCTCTAAAGGCAGCAAGAGCAGCGACTGACGACGAGAACGTTCAGCGAGTGGTTATAAACTCGATAGCTGGCATGATCCCACAGCTACCGTTAGGCTTGAGGCCACCGGAGATTGCCCAGCGCGGTTACCAGCTAATCCACCAGATTACCGGGAATAGCGACCCCTTCCATCATGCAAAGATTGAGGCTAATCGTGCTGCCTTAGCTCTTTACCCGCGCCTCAAAGACATGATAGCTAATTCGGAAGACCCTTTGCTTACTGCGTGTAAGCTGGCTATCGCTGCTAACTCCATTGACTGTGCCCCTAATGTCGAACAAGTCAGCATTGACGGAATTATAGAAGTTGCCTTAGCTTCTCCTTTAGCTATCAATGACTACCACGAGTTTCAAAATAGTATTAGCAATTCACAGCGTGTCCTGTACCTTGGAGATAATGCCGGGGAGATCGTATTTGACCGCGTGCTCATCGAGGAGCTTCATCGGGTTAAGGAGCTGGAGATTGACTTCGTGGTCAGAGAGAAACCGATCATAAACGATGCTACTCTGGAGGACGCCATAGCTGCAGGTATGGATAAGGTAGCTAGGATTGTCTCCAGCGGCTCAGATGCTCCAGCCACCATTCTCTCCCAGTGCTCCACCGAGGTGCTAAAGCTATACTACTCTGCTGACATCATAATCGCCAAAGGGCAGGGTAACTATGAGTCGCTTGATGAAGAGCCAGGTAACATCTTCTTTCTCCTCAGGGCTAAGTGCCCGGTAGTGGCTAAATTGCTAGGGGTGAATACAGGTGATGCTATCCTCAAGCAGCATGGCTCCCACGGTAAAGAAGCGTACCGCGAGAAAGAGAGTGGGTACTAACAGGCATGGCTAGTTTCGTAGAGATAGACCAGGCGCGAAGGCTACTAGGGCTGGGCGAGGTGGCGACTCTGAGGGAAATCAAGGCTGCCTATAGAAGGCTGGCTCATCGCTATCACCCTGATAAGCATAGCGGCACTATCGGTGAGGATACCGAGGAAACGATGAAGAGATTGAATGAGGCATATAAACTGCTCACGGACTATT
>CAZHRO010000228.1:0-2178 GCA_964535045.1 uncultured Dehalococcoidales bacterium
GTGGAACTGGACGCCTTCTACCGGAAACTCCCGGTGCCTGAGTCCCATGATTATCCCTTTTTCGGTTCGGGCGCTTATTTCAAGACAGCTGGGTAAGCCGTCACTCATCACCGCCAGGGAGTGGTAGCGGATGGCGGGGAAGGGACTTATAAGCCCCTTAAAAATTCCCCTGCCGTCGTGGTGGATGAGTGAGGACTTGCCGTGCATAATCTCGCCGGCACGGCTAACCTTACCGCCATAGCTATAGCCAATGCACTGGTGCCCCAGGCAGACACCGAGGATAGGCAGCCTACCGCCAAAATGACGGATAACGTCGTTGGAGATGCCAGCCTGCTCCGGGGTACCCGGTCCCGGCGAAATAACGATGCGTTCCGGCTGCCTCGCCTCAATTTCCTCAAGGCCTATCCGGTCATTACGGGTAACCCAGACCTCTTCACCCAGCTCGCTCAGGTACTGAAATAGGTTATAGGTAAAGCTATCGTAGTTATCTATTAAGAGGAGCATGGCTGGCTACCTCCGCCTGTTCTATCGCTGTAAGCAGGGCCTGGGCTTTACTCAGGCTCTCCTGGTATTCACGCTCCGGCACGCTATCGGCGACGATGCCGGCTCCCGCCTGGACATAGGCAACACCGTCCTTAATAAAAGAGGTCCGGATAGTGATGGCAGTATCCATATTCCCCGAGAAGCCAAAATAGCCTACCGCGCCGGCGTAGGGGCCTCTCTTATCGGGTTCCAGCTCGGCGATAATCTCCATCGCCCGAATCTTGGGCGCTCCCGAAACAGTCCCGGCGGGAAAGCAGGCACGCAGGGCATCAAACTGGGAAAGCCCTTCCCTGAGCCTGCCCTGAACATGAGATACGAGATGCATGACATGAGAATAGCGCTCGATATCCATAAGCTGGGTTACCCTGACGGTTCCCGGCTCACTTACCCGGCCGACGTCATTACGCCCCAGGTCGACCAGCATAATATGTTCTGCCTTCTCCTTCTCATCGCGCCTCAGTTCCTCAGCCAGGGCCCTATCTTCAGCCTCGCTCTTGCCCCGGGGGCGGGTGCCGGCAATAGGATGAGTAGACACTATTCCATCCTCTACCCTCACCAACAGCTCGGGGGAGGAGCCCACAATATAGAAGTCGCCCAGCTGAAGGTAATACATATAGGGTGATGGGTTGAGAGAGCGTAGTGCCCGATACAGTGCAAAGGGGTGAGCCTTCATCGGCCTGGCCAGTCGCTGGGACAAAACGGCCTGGATGATATCACCGGAATAGATATGCTCTTTTACCCGAGACACACCGGCTTCAAACTCATTTTGAGTGAGGTTTGACGATACGGGAGAGGCTGAGAGTAGGGCCGGCGGCGCGGGCTGAGGGGGGACCGGCTGCCTTAGTCTAGCCACCAGGCTATCAATCCTGCGGGTTGCCTCGTAGTAGGCGGATTCAACATCACCATCAAGATGGGCATGCGAGACCACCTTAATCTTATGGGTAAGATGGTCAAAGACAAGCAGGCTGTCAACCAGCATCGTTACCGATTCAGGAAGGCCCAGTGGGTTAGGGTCGGGAGAAGGTAACCTCTCAAAGTAGCGGGCGACCTCGTAACTCAGGTAGCCAACCATGCCACCATGAAAGCGGGGTAGGCCACTGATGGGTACCAGTTGGAAGCGGCTGAGCTCTTTTTCAATCAGGAGCAAGGGGTCGACCGACCTCTCACTCCCGGTTCTCAGAATTAGGGAAGGCTCCGTGCCCAGAAAGCTGTAGCGTGCCAGCTGCTCGCCACCCTCGACACTCTCAAGCAGAAAAGAATAGCTACCCCGAGCTATCTTGAGATAGGCAGACACCGGCGTCTCCAGGTCGGCCATAATCTCACGGTAGACCGGTATCAGGTTTCCCTCTTTAGCTAGCTTTTTCACCCCGTCTAGAGTTGGATAGTACATCTCATCTTCCCCAGCCTATAAATCAAAAACCCCCGTCCCTTAAAGGGGCGAGAGCTTTACTTCGCGGTGCCACCCTTCTTAGCCAGCCCTACTAACAACCAGTTTGGCCAGCTATCTCTCTTCAGGTACAGAAGAAACGTAAGTTTCTTGATACCCTGGGATCTGATAACGCTTCCCCGGCGGCAAAACCTACTTACCGGTTACCCGACTTTCAGTCTGCAGCTCCCAAGTCCATTCACCTCCTG
>CAZHRO010000229.1:0-2175 GCA_964535045.1 uncultured Dehalococcoidales bacterium
TCTTAGGAAGGTTACGGTTACGTTCACGATTAGTTATGGAAAAATTGAAGCTAAAAATGGTTACGGAACTACGGCTAATGGTTACGGTCACTTAACAGCCCCCATTCTTTGCCAATCTTCACAAACAGTTTCTTATGCTTGTGCAGTGTTGCTCTAACGATATCCTGGTTTTCCTGAAGGAGCTCCGCCATGTCCTTTGTCGCCAGCTTGCCCTCTTCCTTGAGCAGGTGTGCTATCCTCGCCTTCAGGCTGAGCTTTTCCAGGAATTCCGGGACAGTCTCAATGTCAATCCTTTTGACTACAGTCCTGCCGGACTCGAATATGATTCTAAAGCCCTGGTGGGCAAGCAGCGGCCCCTGGTTATTCTTGGTGTGAATCAGGGCAATGGCTATCTCGTTTGCCCCCTGCTCCTGCTGCCTTTTCACTTCGAAGACCGACCGGGCCAAGTTGGTGAAGTAGACTGAGCCAAACGGTGTTGGCTTTCGCTCAGACTCCTTGGAAGTGTGGGTAATAAGCAGGGAGGTGACTTTCAGCTTCCTCAGTGCCGCGTAGAATGCGGTGGCGGTGGCCGCATCATTGAGGCTGGCATTGCCCGAGGCGACACCCAGGGAGTCAACAATTACAAAGCCTATCCTGCTCTCGGCAACGATCTGCTCCAGGTGGTCGATGTCATCGACCAGCGGCAGCTCACACTCCCGGTAAAGAACAGGCACGGGCGGGATGGCGAAGCCCCTTTGAAGCAGGGTGAGGCGGCGCCTGAACTCCGTCTCATCCGACTCGTAGTCGAGATAGAGGACATTGGCCTGCTGCGGCAGCAGCGATAGAGGGTTATCGAGGTACGGCAGCTGTGCTGTTATCCCCAGGGTCAGCGCTAAGTAGCTCTTGCCGGTGCTCCCTTCTCCAAAGACGATTGTGGGCTTGTCTTTATAGAGCAGGGGGCGGATGAGAAGCTCGGCGCAGGGTATCTCTTCATCCTCCGCTGCCGGCCATACTTCCTTTGCCGGTTTTCCCCTCCGGTAATTGTCCAGGGCGGTGAGGCACAGCTGCTCAACCATGCTCGTCCACTGTCCCTCGGGCAGCGGATACCTGTCTTCAAGCTCTCTCACGCAATCTTTCTTTGCCCTGGTGGAAAGCAGGTTCAGCTGAGTGTGAAGGATGTGAGTGGGTATATCCGACCTGTCGGTTTTGAACGCCACCTCAGCAGTGATTCTCCCGTCGCTGTGCTCGTGCAGTCGGTTGACCAGGGCATAGATATGTTCCCTCTCCCAGTAGAATTCCTGCCTGGTACCGACGTGTCTCACTACAGGCTTCGACATGCTAAACCTCGGTGGTCTTTATCCTTTTGCCCGCTGTTCGCGGCCTGCTCCTGGCCCGTATCGAATCCCCTATCCGCTTGTAGGTGAAATGCAGGGAGCGCTTCAGCTCAGCCACTTCGTCATAAATCTGCTTCAGGCGGTACTGCCTCAGGTCTTCGGGTGACAAGCCGGTGACCAGCTCTTCAAGACGTTCCAGCCTTTCCTTCAACTCCGAGATGGAAGTCTCTTCTGGCGGCTCGTTCGGGCCGGGGTCTACTCCCGTGTGGTAAATGCTGTAGTGGCGCCACCAGTCCCACGACATGGGAAAGTCATACAAGTCGTTCCAGCTAAGGTTATGCTGGCGCATGTAGGCCAGCTGTTCGGCATCCATTCATGACCTCAATTGATGTGCATCGCTGAAATTGGTGACCAGGACACAGGGGCGGGGCAGACTGGCGATAAAAGTCCTGACAAAGCTGGCCATAGCCCCGTCCCTGGTGTTGGGCATGTGCTCCCAGCTGATATTGCCGGCAACCGTTTCCCAGACCGTCCGCGTCCAGTCGACCAGTATCCAGAGGTCAAAGGACCGGTAATCCCTGCTGGCGAAGCCGAAGAAATAGAGCTGGCAGGCCAGGTTGAACCAGTCGCCGGGCAACCTGCGGACGGGGTCGTTGTAATACTCTACGGTGATGTCCTGTAAAGGCAGAAACTCCGGGGCGGCAAACTTCTCCTGGCAGGTAAGCCGCATCCCGTTTTTGAGGGTGAAGATGACGTCAATTCCCAGCTCTCTATCGAGGGCACCAAGCTCGACATGAAGGGGGAGAGGCAGTCCCGTGGGGTAAACCCGGCTGATGTCTTTAAGCCCGGGGATGATTTCCCA
>CAZHRO010000230.1:0-2174 GCA_964535045.1 uncultured Dehalococcoidales bacterium
ACCAGATAGGGGGACTTAATCCCGTTCAAAACATAATCTCCTAAATCCAAAGTTCCGGCACGTTACCAATAAAACAGTATATCTGCTGGCAGAGAACAAAATCAAACTGTTCTGCCCACAAATCCTTTGCCATATTGTCTAGTCGCCCTGCCTCTGCTATGCTTTAGTCGAACATGAAAGCCCCAGACAGCGATATCAACCGCAAAACTGAGAAAACAGAGTTTCGACGGCCTGATTATGTCAAAATCACCATCTTCGGCTCGGCGATGACGGCTCTCTGGAGCAGCCTGCACAGCATTATCCTGCCCCTGCGGATAGCCGACTTCGTTCCCACAGGGAGACAGGCTACCTACCTCGGGCTGCTTACCGTTACCGGCCTGCTTCTGGCGATTATTGTCCAGCCCATAGCCGGTGCCATGAGCGACCGCTCTGGCTCAAGGTGGGGGCGGCGGCGGCCCTACATCCTTATCGGGGCGATACTGACGCTATCATTCCTGCCCGGGATAAGCCTGGCCGGAAGCTTAGCTATCCTTTTTACCATTTACTACCTCTTACAGATTAGCGCCAACACCGCCCTGGGACCCTACCTCGCCTTTATCCCTGACCTCGTGCCGGAAGAGAAGAGAGGACTAGCCTCCGGGGTGAAGGGGCTGCTTGAAATAGCCGGGGCGGGCATTGCCATATGGCTAATCGGTCAGCTAATGGGCAACTACTCCCCAGACCAAGGAGGACGGTGGCTGTGGCTGAGCCTGGGTATTCTCGGAGCTGTCTTTCTCGGCACCCTGCTCGCCACCCTGTTTCTGGTTAAGGAATCACCGGGAGGCGGTGGGCTAAAGCCGTCTTTAGTCTCAACGCTACGCAGAACTTTCAAAATCGATGTAGAGGCAAACCCCGACTTCATCCGCTTCGTGCTGTGCCGCCTCTTCTTCGTTATCCCCCTGACCGCCTTTCAGGCATTCGGGCTCTATTTCTTCCGCGATTATCTCGGGGTTACCAACCCCGCTGCCGTCATGGGCAATTTTACCCTAGTATCTTCGCTGTGCATGCTGGGGATGGTCTACCCCGCCGGCTACCTCTCCGACCGCCTCGGACGCCGACCCACTGCCCTTGCCTCGGGGCTTGTTGCCGCCCTAGGGATTGGACTGCTGTTCTTCTTTCGTAGCTACCACTTCATCCTAGCCAGCGCCATCCTGATGGGAATTGGCTTCGGTGGTCTTATGAGCAGCAACTGGGCCCTGGCAGTAGACGTGGTGCCCAAGGATGAAGCCGGTAAATACATCGGCCTCACCAATCTGGCTTCTGCTGGCGGCTCGGCCCTGGCTCGCCTCCAGGGGCCAGTGATTGACTCCTTCAATGCCCGCCGCCCCGGCCTGGGCTATACCGCGATGCTCTCAACCTCTTTTATATCTCTCATTGTCAGTTCCGTGCTACTATGGGGGATTAAGAAACGGTAATGGCGGTATCCACCCCTGAGAGCCAAAAAAGGCAATAAACCCGTAGGCCAGACTCCTGCCCGCCAGACACGCCAGGTAGAATTTCCACAGACGGAAACGGGTCGCCCCGGCCGCTATCCCCACCAGGTCAAAGGGGAAAAAGGGCACCAGATTAAAACCGAAGACAACAATAAAGCCCCACTTCTTTATCCATTTCTCTACCCGGCTATATATCTTTATTCGCCTTTGCCCCTGCAGGATTGCCCGACCGCTATACCCGGCCAGGTAGCTAGTAAGCTCTCCAACCGCAGCTCCACTCCCACCCGCCAATCCGACCAGAGCCGGCTGAAAGATAGTCCCCAGCAAGAAATATGTCCAGAAACTGGGAACCGGCACCAGGACAGTAGAGTTCCAGACCATGCTGACCAGGAAAACTCCGGGATAGCCATAAATCCCAAGTGCAGCAATCCGGTCGCGATAGACAAAGATACCCACCGTAATGACTGCAACCAGGACAATACCCAATATCGGCAACGCTTTCCCGTGTAAGACTATCGCCAGCCAGTCTCTTTTCTCCACACCATTCCGCTTATCGCGGCTAAATATAGGGCACATTTGGTCTCTATAGTAGCACACCGACTTCTGTCTCTGCTATAATTTAGCGGCGCGCCCCCATCGTCTAGAGGCCTAGGACACCGGCCTTTCAAGCCGGCAACAGGGATTCGAATTCCCTTGGGGGCA
>CAZHRO010000231.1:0-2170 GCA_964535045.1 uncultured Dehalococcoidales bacterium
AGCTCACGGACTTAATCCTGGCTTGCTATCGTAGCAATTTCCTGTTTATTATATTGAGGTGTATAGAGTTTATCAGCCACGCCGACGAACAAGGCTAAACCCGGTATGGTTGCTTATAGGGATCAACGTAATACTGTTTATCGTCGGCTCTGCTAATCCACGCTTGATTATGTCCTTCGGACTGATCCCGATGGATGTCATGGTAAGGCCCTGGACGATTTTTACCAGCCTTTTCCTGCACGCAAGTTTTGGTCATATTCTCGGCAATATGATTACTCTCTATTTCTTCGGGAAAAACCTGCAATTGCTCATCGGCTCCAGGGGTTTCCTTATCGTTTACTTCATCGGAGGCATACTAGGAAGTCTTATGTACATACTGTCGGCCACGCCGCTTTCCATAGCCATTGGCGCGTCGGGAGCAGTTTTTGCCGTGGGCGGCGCCCTGGCTGTGATGAGACCGAAGCTGAGGGTGATAATATTCCCAGTACCTATACCTGTACCCCTGTGGACGGCGGTGATTGGTGGCTTTGTGATTCTTTCCTTCTTGCCTAATGTGGCCTGGCAGGCTCATCTTGGTGGACTCGTATTTGGTCTTATAATGGGTTATTTCTACAGGAAAAGGGAGCGCTCTCGGCTTTACTATTGACTACCTAGTCGCCAGACAAAAAGACGGGGTTAACGAGACGATGAAAGGTTTAACCAGGCGAAGTGATCATAGCTTGGTTTGACAATTTCGTCGCGACGTGGTAGCTTTATCACGCTGATGAAGACCCTTTATATCAGGAAAGAGTGATGACCAAGAGGTTTTGGCTTCTACTGCTTTCCAGCCTGTTGGTGGTAACCCTCCCCGGCTGTAGACCAGCTCCGGCACCAACCCTGCCTGCGCTTGAGCCGGATGATGCGTCACAGGTACTTAGCCCGGTCTATTTATTACCCCAGCTTAATTTTGAGCTTGAGGAGCTTATCGGGGAAAAGATATGGGCGATGGGCTATTACGCAGATGCTAGCTTCAGTGAGGATGGCGTTGGTTTTCTGGTGCTCAATCCTGCCTCACTGATGGTAGACGAGAGGCTACCGGAGCATTCACTCGCCCGGCTTGATGGTGAACTGCCGCCAGTCCCGGCTGGCTATTTTGGTCCCGGCTCGGATCCCTTCGATGGTATTCTCATACTGGTTTATGGTGAGGTCAAAGACTACGGAGACACCTGCGGAGTCTATACTATCCAGCCAACGCCTCTGATTACCGTGGAAGAATCTCACATCCTGAGCATGCCAGCTAAGAGTCAGGGCTGGGGGGAGTCTTTCCTCGGCAATATCCTCAGCGCTATCCCGTCAGACAGTATCTTCCCGACAGGGGAAGCCTTGGCTCAAGGAGCAGCCGGAACCAGAGCCTCTGCCTGTGACCGGGCGCTCATCATAAGCGGCGGTGTTGATGCTAACAATAACCATCCTCGATACCGCAATAACGTCATTGCCAAGTACCGGAAGCTGAGAGCACTCGGCTTTAACGACAACCAGATTGCGGTTCTATATGACGATGGTGGGGCTATAAATGTTGATGGCGCCAATATCACCGATGATAAGGCCACTAAACAGAAGATCAGAGATACAATTAACCGGTTTCTCAATGAGATGCCGGCTAGCTGCACCCTGACCATATTTGTTACCGACCACGGCACCGGCTACAACGATGCGCAAGGTTATAATGGTGCGCGTCCAGCATTTTCCGGAGAGACTGGTAAGAGATACTCCGAAAGCACATTTAAGATAGATCTGAAGCATAAAGTCTACCGGACAAATGTCTGGAAGAATGCGGCCGGGGATACCTGGTTGGTCTACATGAACAAAAAAACGAACCGGCTGGAGCTATACAAATGGGAAGGTGGCAAGTGGGTAAGTAAGGGGAAGGATACTAACGGGGACGGTCGAATAACTGAGGCAGAAACGGGACAAGACGTTGACGGTGACGGGGACAAGGATGAAGTTGGCTGGAACGAGGCTGCCCTGGGTGCCTGGCAGCATCAGAATAACGATTGGGATACTGACGGCGATGGCAATAACGATGTCAGAGCCAGGTGGGACGGAACCAAGTACGTTGTGGAAAGGTTTAAGGATGGCAAGTGGCAGAAGATGGGGGAGGACAAGAACGGCGACTTTATCATTGATGGGG
>CAZHRO010000232.1:0-2154 GCA_964535045.1 uncultured Dehalococcoidales bacterium
ATCTAATATAACCTAAGCTCATTTTGTAGATTATGTGTGAGTGTATGTTATTGCGACGCACTGGTTACTATTCAAAGAATACCGCTCTAATCATACCCAACCCCTCCTCTCCTTTATGTCGGCGTCACAATTTTTTCGCTCCAAGCAATCCCTTTACATGCCGCAAACCTGATGTTTTGCTTGACGCACCGCATACAGCGTGGTAACATTTAGCCAAAATAGCTGCAACTAGTTGCAACAACTTTTATTTGCAAATCGGCTGCTGCAGGCAGGTTTTTATTTGCCCGTTTGATGCAAAAGATTGCAATTGCTACCAGTTGCGCCAGCAGGGAGGAGAAAATGAATGGTGCCAGTCCTGATAATCCAAGACAGGAAATAGAAGAGGCCATAGCCTCTGGAAACCTATCTAAGCTGCTGAGAATGAACGGCATGCTGCATGGTCATTTTTGTCCATTTTCAGCCATAGGTGTTAAAGCGGCGGTGCGTGCTGTAAGAGAGCTAGGTGTCAGGTCTACAGGCATGGAAGAAACAGTTGCGATTGTGGAAACGAAAAACTGTTTCAGTGATGGTGTTCAGCTTGTCACTGGCTGTAGTTTTGGTAATAACGCCCTTATTTATCGGGATTTTGGCAAAACAGCGTTTACCCTGGCCAGAAGAAATGGAGATGCGGTGAGGATATCGGTGAGGACTGACCGAGTGACGAAAGAGCGTTCTCCCGAGGCCGCGCAACTTTTTGAAAGGGTGGTCGCAGAGCGTAGTGGCAGTGAGAGCGATAAAAAACGCCTGGGTGAACTGTGGACAGAGCTGTCCTTTAGGGTCCTAGATCTGCCTGACGAGGAGGTTTTTAACGTCAAAGAGGTTACCGTTGCTGTTCCCGCCTACGCTCGGGTTTTCGCCGGTGTTGAGTGCTCCGTATGCGGTGAAAATGTTATGGAGCCGCGAGTTCGTATGAAAGACAGCAAGCCCGTCTGTATCCCATGCTCAGGTCAGGAATACTACCAGCTAGCCGGTGACGGCATATCAATAATAGGAGGAAGCTAGTGAACAAAAAAGCCCTGAACTTGGTACCAAAATTACTTATCCCTGCCGTGATAGTGGCGCTGCTTATTCTGCCATCGTGCACTGCCGGGACGCGAGAAATCAGTTCATATACCATTGCCGACAGCACTGGAGACTATGGCTATCCCTCTCCATACACCCACTACTCTCGGGGTCCTGGATATACCCGGATGAGTTTTATCTTTGAAACCCTCGTTTGGAAGGATGCCTCTGGCTTCGTACCGCAACTGGCTAAGGAATGGGAATACGTTGCAGAAGAAAATGCCTATATATTTAAACTGCGCAACGACGTCACCTGGCATGACGGCACCAAGTTTACTGCTGATGACGTGGTTTTTACCTTTGATTACACTAGACAGCACCCGTATCAGTGGGTTGACAACAGTATTGTCAAATCAGCTGAAGCAATTGATGAGTACACCGTAAAACTGTATCTAAGCAAGCCTTATGCTCCTTTCTTCCAAAATGTTGCCGGAACTCAGCCTATAATGCCCAGGCACATCTGGGAGGGCATCGAAGAACCCGAGCAATTTGTGGCTCCAGAAGCCGTAATTGGAACCGGTCCCTATACATTGACAAACTACAGCAAAGAACATGGCACCTATCTTTACGAAGCCTACGCTGGCTACTATCTTGGCAAACCACTTGTGGACGAAATTAAGTTCGTCAAAGTAAGCGCCGAGATGATTCCAGCGGCACTGAAGGAAGGTGCCGTGAGTGCCGGCGACATTCCTCCCGAGGTTGTCTCTGAAATGGAAGATGCAGGGCTTACTGTAATTACGGCGCCGCTTGCCTGGAACGCTAAGCTGACCATAAACCATCAGAAAGAACCTCTGTCTTCCAAGCAGTTTCGTCAAGCACTGGCCTATGCCATAGACCGAGAAGCCCTGGTGCAGATTACCCAGCGAGGCCACGGGATAGCTGGTAGCCCGGGGATGATACCGCCTACAAGCGACTGGTATAACCCTGACACTCCACAGTACGAGTACGACCCCGCCAAGGCGGGGGAGCTGCTGGAAGGGCTCGGCTACAAGCTGAAGGATGGCTATTTCACCAAAGACGGCAAGCTGCTGGAGCTTGAACTCATAGCTGCGG
>CAZHRO010000233.1:0-2149 GCA_964535045.1 uncultured Dehalococcoidales bacterium
CCCCTTCCTTCAGGACTTTATAGATGTATCCCCGGCTGCATCCTAACTCTCTGGCTGCCGCCGTCACGCTGCGGTGGCGCTGTAAAGCGTCATAAACCTTATTGACGGGGATATTCAGCCGCGGGCGACCAAAACCATTAACCATCACCGGCTTCCCACAATAAGGGCACTCCACAATCACTGGCTGCCGCTCCCTTCTGGCTCATCGGATTTCGCCTCGGATAGGAGCTTGTCCCACAGGCGCTTCCACGCTGCCCGCTGGGCTGGCGATGCTGGCCCCGGCTTGATATCGAGCACTACCTTAATCGGTGTTTTCCTACTGGTTCGATTTGCCTTCCGCCTCATGCTGTGCCTGCATGCCCCCTTCGTGAACAGGAAAGATACGGAGTTCGCCGTTGGCGATGACGACCATCTCCTGGCCGGGTTTCACTTTTCCCTTTGCCCAGCGGCTGGGTAGGATGATTGCCAGCGAACCGCCGAGCTTGATGACCCGCTTAACCTCTGCACTTGCCATGTTTAATCTCCTGGGCTGATGGTATAATGAGGCTGACGGCTATTCACAGACATAAAAGCAACGTAAAGGGAACATATACGGAATATGCCAAGGAAACCGGAGCCTTCTTTCAGAGTAAAAGAAATCATCTGGGATTTAGCGGCAACCGCCGGTACTGAAAATCTTTCCGCACTGTATAAAGACCTTGACTACAAATTGGAGCGACTGCGCCAGAGCGAGGATGAAGGCTTTTTCGAGGATACGCCGGATATCAGGACAATCCAACGCATCATTGAAGTGGATATAAATCGCCTGGCTCCAGAGGTCGTTGTCAGTAAGCTGCCCCCGCATGCGTGGCGTTTGAGACGTGACTATGAAGAAATAAAACAGCTTGCGAAAGGGAGCATTGAGGCGAAGCCAGAGACACTGGGAAAGGGGGGCCTCGGGGAGGATAAACAGCGGGAGCAGATAAGCCAGGTTCTAGTGACTGATGACAGACACCGGGCACTGATGCTGCACTCCGAGGCTATCAAAAAGGCAATCAACACATGGGTTGAGAAACTGCGCCCACCTTCAGATGAGGAACTGCGCGACGCCTGGAAGGGAAAACTTAATGGCTGGGGTGTTATTACTGAGGTAACGGCCGATGGGCATGGCTCAGCAACACCTGCCATGGGGAAGCATCCCCTCTACGATTCATTGCGGCACCACCTGGTGCCCCCTGTAGTTGAGGAAGGCTTCTGGGAAAAATCCAGTCAGGTAGTCGACCTGGCGCTGAGTTTTCAAAGCGGGGCCACGGCTATTTATAGTGAGTTATCTAAAGCGGCAGAACAAAGAAGCGGCTTTGGTATTATTACCGAAAGCTGGCAGGCGGAGCCCGTTACCGGCCTCACGACAGACTTTATCCAGACGCTTTACGAACATGCCCTGGGTATCACTGACTTCGGCAGCTGGACGCACTCCGCCTGGGCAGCGTTATGGCCGACGACCGGCGGGTTGATAGTAACCTGGCCGAACGAAGGGGTGCGTCTATTGCAGCATTTCGGCTTAGACCCGTTCATTCAAGAAACCTACTGGCCTCTCGAGGGAGGGCCATTTATGCTCCCACGGCATTCGAAAGAGAGGATAGCCTACGGCGATGCGAGTTTGGTTAGTCCATGCAGAGTCGCCTTTCTGCTGTGCTTCGGAACGAAAGTAATCGCAACAGCTTTTCTGTTGGAGCAGTTGACACCCCCGGAGGAAGCGCATCGAGGTATTATGGCAGATTGCGCTTCCTGGCAGAAGGCGGGTTCTCTTATGCGAACCCGGAAGGGGCTTGACTCGCTCAGCCACGAACTTCAAAATGCCCTGGAGTCCGCTGCTTGTGAGACCTCGTTTCCAGGTAGGTGCGCCCGATGCCCGTAAGCGCGACCCTGTTTTGCCATTATTCGCCTGGATTGATACAAATGTAAGCAGAATTGAATTTCCCCTCTTAGTCAGACGAGAGAGGCTAAGCTTATGGTAGGACAATCGCCGATGTCCCCGCAGTATTCCGCCAGGCGTTTGAATCTGAAGACAAAAAGCGGTAACTTTGAAAGGCGAATAAAAAACGGAGGTATCAAAATGAAGGTCAAATGGTTAGGACATGCTTGCTTTGCCATAACCTCAGAGGCAGGC
>CAZHRO010000234.1:0-2145 GCA_964535045.1 uncultured Dehalococcoidales bacterium
CTCCAGCAGCGGGAAAATATACTGCTCGTAATCATAGGCGGTAAGTACTAATACAATAGCAGAGGGTTGAAATGCCTTAATTTGCTTGGTGGCTTCAATGCCATTGAGTTTAGGCATAGAGATATCCATAATAATGACATCAGGCTTGAGTTGTCTTGCCATTTGCACCGCTTCCTCACCATCACCAGCTTCCCCAACTACACTAAAGTTTCGCTGGTGCTCCAGAGACTGACGGATGCTCTCCCGCACTACCACATGATTCTCAGCAAGGAGAATGGTAATCTTTGCCATTGGACATCTCCCTTTTACCTAGATTTTAGACCATCTGGCTCCTTTCCTCAACCAGCGATAGTAGAGTCCTTTCTCCCCGGGGAAATCACTGACCAAATCTGTTTTTTCTCTGAGGTTTTCCCCGGGGAGAAAATGGGCATCATACGGATGTGCCCAATATCCAGTTAAAGTTACACTTGAGTAAAACTGTAGTGTAAAGGAGGGGAGACATGGGAGTTAGAGCCTATCTGCTGGTTGAGGTTGCCGACAACATGGCGCAACAGGATTTCATTACTATCCTGAGGCAATTGGAGGATATGCCGGGGGTTGATTTTGTTGATCCGGTTATGGGGTTAGCGGACATGGTGATTATGGTGGATGCCCCGGTGACGGTGGAGGCAGTTGCCAGTAAAATCCGGGCCAAAGACTGGGTCAAGAAGCTGGAGATACTGCGGGTTGTTAGCATGTTTGAGCGCCACCGAGCTTCAAAACAAGAGCTGCTCAAGGCTTTAGCCCGCAGCGGTGTTCAGTCCAGCGCCAGCGCTTAAGAAGAGACTGTGAAGTTGCGGAAAGGAGTTAATCGATGGTTACCGAAACTGTAACCAGAGAGGAGCTTGACCTCTCGGTGATTGATACCATAGTTCATAAGCACAATGTAGAACCGGGCGGGGTAATACCAATTCTACAGGAGATTCAGGAGAACTATGGTTATGTTCCGCCGGTGGCAATACAGCGCGTTGCCGAGCATCTGAATATCCCGGCTAGTGAGATATATGGTATTGTCACTTTCTATGCCCAGTTCAGACTCCAACCGCTGGGTAGGAATCTGATAAAGGTCTGTCATGGTACCGCCTGTCATCTGGGCGGTGCCGAAATGGTGGCGGAGGCACTGGCGCAGGTTAGCGGTGCCAGGGAAGGGGAGACCAGCGCGGATGGCCTGTTTACCGTAGAGCGAGTGGCCTGCCTCGGCTGTTGCAGTCTGGCACCCTGTATCATGATTAACAGCGAAACCCACGGACGGCTTACTCCGGAGGCTATCACTAAGGTAGTGACTGAAATTAAGAAGGTGGAAGTATCTGCCTGAGTTGAGGGTAACTGCTGGTGGGGGCGCAGACGTGAAGAGGAGACATCCATGCCACAGAAAAGCGATAAAGGTTGGCTTATAAAGGTAGGACTTGCCTCTTGCGGCATAGCTGCCGGGGGTAGAAAGGTTTACGACAAATTTTCTGCTCGGCTCCCCGAAGCGGGGCGGAGCGTGGAACTGAAGCAGACCGGGTGTATGGGCATGTGCTATAACGAGGTGCTGGTAGAGATTGTGTCTCCCCGGAATGAGCGCACCTTCTATGGTAAGGTGACCCCTGACAGGGTTGACCGCATCATTACTGAACATATCGTGCAGAATAGGCCGGTTGCCGAGTGGGTCATCCCGAATGAGGAAATAGAAAGCCTTTTAGCCAAGCAGAAGAGGATTGTGCTCCGAAACTGCGGCATAATTGACCCCGAGTCCATTGGCGATTATCTGGCTGCGGGTGGTTATAAGGCACTGGAGAAGATGCTGGATAGCATGTCACCCCAGGAGGTAATCAATGAGGTCACCAGTGCTGGCTTGAGGGGGAGGGGTGGTGCTGGTTTCCCCACCGGCATAAAGTGGGGTTTTGCCCGCAAGTATCCGAGCCAGCAGAAATACATCGTCTGTAACGCCGATGAGGGGGACCCGGGGGCATTTATGGATCGTAGCGTTCTGGAGAGCGACCCGCACAGTGTGCTTGAGGGGATGCTGATTGCCGGCTATGCGGTAGGTGCCTCGGAGGGCTATATTTACGTGCGAGCCGAGTATCCGCTGGCGATACAGCGTCTGGAGATTGCGCTGGCTGA
>CAZHRO010000235.1:0-2131 GCA_964535045.1 uncultured Dehalococcoidales bacterium
AAGAAAAAGCCCTCTACCATTTATGGTAAAGGGCTCACTTGTCAATAACGTGGTAGAGGCGGGCACCAATGATGCCCAGGGGGAGAACAATAAGAGCCATATTAAGGATATGCTCTGTGGCCTCGCCTCGTCTTGTCGCTTCTATAATGGCCAGCGATCGCTGCGACTACAGCTATCGCAAGCAGGATACCGTACCAGCGGATGATGAATATTCCCAGGTGTAAAGCGACTGCCACTTCTATCTCTCCTTACCGATCGGAAATCCAACAGCACCTGGCTCGTCTATATCCAGGGCTGAGGCAGTATCCAGAAGGCTTCTGGTGTAACTTTGCTTCGGTGCCGCCACAATTTGGTTTGAGGGCCCTTCTTCGATTATCTTACCATTTAGCATCACGGCTATCCTGTCGCTAATCTTCCTTGCTAGGGCAATGTCATGAGTAATGAACAGCATGCTTAATCCCCGTTGCTCCTGTAGGTTAAGCAGCAGCTTTAAGATTTTCGCCTGGACACTGGCATCCAGAAAGGTGGTGGGCTCATCGGCGATAAGCAACTTTGGCTCCAGTACCAGGGCGCGGGCTATTGCCACCCGCTGTACTTCACCACCACTTAATTGGTGGGGGTATTTATCCAGGAATTCCCTGCTCTGAGGCAATTCTACCTCCCCCAAGACTTGGACTGCCTTCTGTTCCCGCTCTTGCCTCGTTCCTATCCCCTGAACGTCAAGGGGCTCTATCACCGCATCCAGCACCGACAAACGGTGGCTCAGCGACTCTCCAGGGTTCTGGAAGACCATCTGCACTCTTTGATAAAAATCCTTTTGTCGGTTATTAACCTCAGCACCTTCCAGATAAACAGCACCTTCAGTAGGCTGGTAGAGCCCCATAATCATCTTGGCCAGGGTAGTTTTTCCCGAACCACTCTCTCCTACTAATGCCAGTGTTTCTCCCCCCTCAATGTGCAGGCTCGCCGAATCAACCGCCTTGAGCGAGCCGAAGCATTTGCTCAGATTCCTGGTTGATAGCAGCGTTACGATGCCACCACGGTGGCAGGCAACCTGGCGCCCCTGGCTAGATACCAGGGGCGGGGTCTCTCTTGAGCAGATATCTATTGCCTGGGTACAGCGGAGATGGAATGAGCAGCCGCTGACCGGGCGGGTCATTCTACCCTTAATGCCCTGAAGGTCCTTTACCGTGGTCATATTGGGATAGGCTCGGATTAAGGCTCTGGTATAAGGGTGCCTGGGCCAGGAAAGCACATCCTGAGCAGGGCCCATCTCTATTATCTTGCCCCCATAGAGCACACCTATTCTATCAGCCAGTCTGCTGGCGGTAGTGAGGTCGTGAGTAAATATAAGCATGGTGCGGCCCGTAGCGCTTTCCTTGAGCAGTCTGCCTACTTCAGCCCGGTTAATGGCATCTAGAGAAGATAGCGGTTCATCTAATATCAGCAACTCGGGGTCGTTGGCCAATGCCATCGCAATAAGCGCTCTTTGTTGCTCGCCACTACTGAGTTGATGAGGGTAGGCAGAGAAATGCTCCTGAGGAAGACCAAAATGGGCAAGCAATCTGGTAGCTTTAGTGCGGGCATCGCTTCGGCTATACAGCCCGTGCTCTATCATCGGCTCCATGACCTGGTCCAGAATGGTATAGACAGGATTCAGGACACTGTTCACGTTCTGGAAAACCATGGCAATGCGGCTCCATCTTATCGGTTGTATTTCCCTCTCGGATAGCTTGAGTAGGTCCGTCCCATTAAACCGGATAATGCCTTGTATGTTAGCCTCCACCAGGCGCATGATGCTCAAGCCGAGGGTGGTCTTACCTGCGCTTGATTCGCCGATGACGGCCAGGGCCTCTCCACCCTCTACTTTAAGGTCTATTCCATTAAGGACAAGGTTCTCGCCGTAGCTGACACTTAAGCCTTCGATTTTAAGCAACCTCGGCACCTCTCAATCTGGGTTCGATGACCGGCTCAGCGGCATACTCGATAAAAGTCAGGCCAACTATTGTCAGTGACAGGGCTACTCCGGTGGGAATCAGCCACCACTGCCAGACGTTGAGGTAGCTGAAGCTCAAGGCATCACGCATCATCATGCCCCAGCTAACCACAGTGGGGTCTGTTATTCCCATGA
>CAZHRO010000236.1:0-2127 GCA_964535045.1 uncultured Dehalococcoidales bacterium
TACGTAGTCCTTCTGAATAGAATCGTAGAGTTCGGCATTTTCCAGGGCAGTGGCACCCAGATTAGCCACCGCACTTACAAAATAGATGTCATCCGCAGTGAAATAACGTGGCTCCGAGGTGTATACCCTCATCACTCCTATAACCTCATCTCTAAGCGTTATAGGCACGGACAGGATAGAGGCAACCCCTTCTTTCTTCTGCTGCTCCGGGTACTGCATGCGCTCATCTGTGGACGCATCCAAGATAGCCACCGCAGTGCCCTGCAGGGTCTCCGCAATGCTTCTATCAGCTGAGTAGGGGCCCTTTCTAATATACCAGTCGCTAAGTCCGCAGGCGGCAGTATGAAGCAGGTGTTTCCTGTCTGGAGTAAGGAGCATTATAGAGCATCCCTTAGCCCCCAGGGCCTCGGCCACCTTCTCAACGATAGAACTGAGCACACTCTCAGGACTACGGGCTGAGTTCATGGCCGCCGCCACTTCGTAGAGGCCCTCCAGGTAACGGCGCTTCACTTTTCTTTTTGTCATAACACCACCTCGGCTTGAGCCCGGTTTCTCGGTAACTACTGTGGCTATCTTAAATCCCAGCTTGCCGGCTGTCAAGGTTTTCAAATGCTAAATCTTTATTTGAACAGGAAAAGACCAATTGCTAATTAGATTCTTAATCGGGGCAGAGACGGTTTTGATTCCTGCCTCAATGCTTCTCATCCAGGTAACCCTGAAGGATGATGGCGGCGGCAATAGCATCATCATGCCTGGCTCTTTTATTCCCAGCATCCTGCATCAGGCGCCTGGCTGAGACTGAGGATAAACGCTCGTCTCTAAATTCTATCGGAACGCTGGTTTGCTTACCCAGGCTCCGGGTGAAAGCCTCTACCTTTGCTGCCTGCTTGCTGAGACCGCCGTTCATAGAGCGAGGTAAGCCAACGATAATCCGCGCAACCTCATTCTGACTGACAATATGAATTATGGACTCAATATCTACCGTCTCGTTCCGGCGGGAGATAATAGTCAGGGGACTGGCCAGCATGCCCTGGGAATCACTGAGGGCAACCCCAATCCTCCTGTCGCCAACGTCAAGACCCAAACTGCGCGTAATTCATACCCCCTGAAAAATTTTGAATGACGTCAAATACTAGATCAGGTTTTTCACCGTCCGCAGAGCTTCATCCAGCTTATCCTTGTGCCTGCCGCCAGCCTGGGCAAAGTGGGCTTTACCCCCTCCCCTACCCCCAGCTACCCTGGCAATCTGATTAACTATCTGACCAGCATTATAGCCTTTAGCCACTAAGTCTGGAGTTACCGCAGCTAGGAATATCGGCTTGTTATGGTGAATTGTGCCCAAGACAATGACCACACTCTTCAGTTGTGCCCGCAGCTGGTCGCTTATTTCCCTCAATGCCTCCAGTCGATAGGGTGATACTCTAGCCGCTATCACCCTAACCCCGTTAACCATTTCTACCTTGTCCAGCAGCGACATGGCGGTCTTCTTAGATAGTTCATTCTCCAGGGAGAGAGCTCGCCGGCGCTCAGCTCCCAGTTCCGCGAGTAGGCTGGAAACCCTGTTTTGAACCTCGGCTGGCGACGACTCCAGAGATTCGGCAACATTATGTAAACTTCTAAGCTGGCGGTTGACAAATTCTTCAGCCCCTCTACCGGTAACCGCCTCAATGCGCCTCAGGCCAGCACCAATACTGCCCTCGCTAATAATCTGGAAAAAGCCGATCTCGCCGGTAGCATTAACATGGGTGCCGCCGCACAGTTCGGCACTAACAGCTGACTCCCCTATCTTCACCACCCGAACCTCGTCACCGTATTTCTCGCCGAATAAGGCTATGGCTCCGTCCTCAATAGCCTTCTGATACGGCATCGTCTGGTCGTACACGAGAAGGTTCTGCCGAATTTTATCGTTGACGAGATGGCTTACCTTCTGTACCTGTTCTCTCGTCAGTGCCTCTAGGTGTGAGAAATCAAATCTAAGCCGGTCGGGGGCTACTAAAGAGCCCCGCTGCTGAACGTGCTCACCTAATACCTGTCGCAGTGCCATTTGCAATAGGTGGGTAGCCGTATGATTGCGGGCAATATCAAGCCGCCTCTCCACATCCACGATTGCCTTAACTTCATCCCCTA
>CAZHRO010000237.1:0-2093 GCA_964535045.1 uncultured Dehalococcoidales bacterium
CCAGCTGCGGCTATACGAAGTGCTAAGACCCTTGGCAAAATAGGTATGAGGATGCATAATTAGAGTAGCTAATAGGGCCTATGAAGGATGAACCCGGTAAACACAAGAAAGAATACGCCTCTGCGTGGGATGCGGCATAAATAGGCTCACCGCAGAGTTTATCAAAGACTTTTGCTTTTCCGACGGGAGTATAGATTGGGAAAAGCCGGTGCAATTTGTTAGCGGAGACAGGGAGAAATAACATGACCGAAAAACCAATTAAGAAAGAAGTAAAGATTTCCTTTCCGGAGGCTATCCGCGGTGGCGTGTATTCAAATACTATGTTCATTAACCATACTAAGGAGGAGTTCATCCTGGACTTCATGATGATAACACCACCGGTAGGCTCGGTAACGGCGCGGGTTATTACCAGCCCGGGTCATGCCAAAAGGATGCTTTCGGCACTGGCGGAGAACCTGAAGAAGTATGAGGCTAAGTTCGGCAGGATACTCGCGGCTTCCGAGCCACCCAAGCCGACCATGGGCTTCCATCCGTCCGAATAGCCCGATTTCAGCTCCCGCACTAACCGGGACGCTATTCTGTATACTATCTTTATCTCCTGCATTCTTACTTTTTGGCTTCTTGGTTTCAGCTATTCGCAATTCTGTCCTATAAACGTTATAATTGATTTAGTGTGTTAGTATACATAAAGTGACCATTGTTTTGGAAGGTGATTTATGGCGGATAGTAACGAGAGGGTGATGATATTCATTGATGGCAGTAACCTTTACCATTCTCTCAAGGGTTTCTTTAATAGAACCGATATCGACATCGGCAAGCTGTCTAAAAAGCTTCTGGATAAGCGCCGTCTGGTGAGAATCTATTACTACAATGCCAAGGTAGGACTCAAGGAGGAGCCGGAGCGATATCGGAACCAGCAGGCGTTCTTTGCCAGTGTCAATGCCATCCCTTATAGTGAGCTGCGTCTGGGACGTCTTGTCTATCACAACTGGCCCAACAGCCCCCCTTATGAAAAGGGTGTTGATATTCAGCTGGCGACCGACATGATAACTCACAGCTTTAAGAACAACTACGACGTGGCAGTTCTGGTGGCCGGTGATAATGATTTTGTAGGTGCTATCCAGGCGGTTAAGGATAACGGGAAGAATGTCGAGGTTGCTCTGTTTGGCAAAGAACGGACCTCTTACCGGTTAAGGATGGTGGCCGATAGGGTAATAACCATAAACTCCAAGTTTCTTAAGGGCTGCTGGAAGTAACAGTGAAGGCTGATTAAATAGTCTTATGGGCTGGGAGGAAATCAAGCAGGCCAGGCGGCGGCTTTCTCGAGAACGGGGCACTATTATCAAAGACTGGGGAGGCAGGCTCCCCGTTGCTCTTATCTACCCTAATTCCTACTATGTTGGCATGTCCAGTCTGGGTGTTCATGCCATCTACAATCTCCTCAATAGCTATCCCGAGGTGGTCTGTGAGAGAGTCTTCTGGGGAAAAGAGGACCGCGCTCAAGAACTCTCTCCGTTAAGCCTGGAATCTCAGCGACCGCTTGCTGATTTTGCTGTCCTTGCCTTTTCGGTTAACTATGAAGTTGATTACCTGAATGCAGTACAGATTCTTAAAGCTGGTGGCATCCCCCTGTATGCCTCTGAGCGTAACGCCAGCCATCCGCTGGTTATCGCTGGTGGTCCCTGCATCACAGCTAATCCTATACCCCTGTCTCCCTTTTTTGATTGCCTGTGTATTGGTGAGGCGGAGTCAGTAATTCCGACCATGCTTCCCGTACTAATTGAGGGCGCTGGCATCAAGCGAGATGGGCTACTGAAGGCGCTGGCCCTGCTACCCGGTATTTATGCACCGCAGTATTACTCGGGGGCTCCCGTGGTTAGGCAGTGGCTGAAGAATCTGGATGACTTCCCGACCACCTCTACCGTACTCACCCGGGACACCGAACTGGGTAATTTGTACCTGATTGAGGTGGAGCGGGGGTGTGGTTGGGGGTGCCCTTTCTGCCTGGTGAGAAGCGTCTTTAGCCCGATGCGCTTTCGTTCCATTGAGAGCCTAATCGCTCAGGCGGAGCGGGGGCTTAGATTCAGAAAGCG
>CAZHRO010000238.1:0-2091 GCA_964535045.1 uncultured Dehalococcoidales bacterium
GGCCACGAATTAAACTGGGCGGGGGTAAAGTCTATCTCAATGATGTTCCCGCCTATGCCGGATTTGCCGCCGTCGACCTGTTCATTGGGGCTGATGCTCTTCCTGATGATGACCCGAGAAACCGAACCCACCCTGGTGAATTTAACTACGGCGGCGGGCACGTAATTGAGGAACTGGTCGCCGGGAGGGACATCCGCTTGGTAGCTACTGCCTACGGGACGGATTGCTACCCTAGGAAAAGGCTGGAGACCTGGATAAACATAAAAGACCTTAACGATGCTGTGCTCTTCAACATGAGGAATGCTTGTCAGAACTATAATGTGGCAGCTAACCTCTCAAACAAGACAATCTATACCTATATGGGGGTCCTAAAGCCTAATCTAGGTAGTGCTAACTTTTGCAGTGCCGGCCAGCTCTCGCCGCTGCTCAACGATCCATATTACAAGACCATAGGTATTGGTACCAAGATATTCCTGGGCGGGGGTATTGGCTATATTGCCTGGCCGGGGACACAATACGACCCCAATGTACCACGCTCGGACAGTGGTGTGCCCAGACAGGGGGCGGCTACCCTGGCCGTGATTGGCGACTTGAAGCAGATGTCGCCGCGATGGCTAATGGGGACAAGCATGCTGGGCTACGGCTGTAGTTTAACCGTCGGTATTGGCGTACCCATTCCCCTGCTTTCGGAGGAAATCGCGCGCTACACGGCGGTAAGTGATGATGAAATTTTGGCTCCCGTGGTGGATTACTCGGAGACATATCCCTTACTGAAGCCGGATATCCTGGGCGAGGTTAGCTACGCTGAACTGAAGAGTGGGAAAATAGTAGTCCGGGGTAAGGAAGTACCGACTGCCTCCCTGTCCAGCTACTCCCGGGCTGTGGAGATTGCCTCTATCCTGAGGGAATGGATACTGAGCGGGAAGTTCCAGCTAACGGAACCGGTAGCGCCGCTGCCTCCGGCTGGTTCGGATAGAGCTTTTAAACCACTTAAGGAACGACCGTTAGAATAGTGGTGACTCTTTCTAAAACCCGGGTTAATTTTTAGGCTGGACTATGGTAAAATGTTCCGAGGTAGGAGTGTAGCTCAGTTTGGGAGAGCAGCGGTCTCCAAAACCGCCGGTCGGGGGTTCGAGTCCTCCCACTCCTGCCAGTTTTTATCCCCGTGGGAGTCCAGATTCTTGCCCTGATCGTAGTCTGTTCGATGCCGATTGCCGACATTTTATAGATATTTCCTACCTCATTAGGACCTGGCTTCAGAATTGCGTCCAGTCACTTTGATTTAATTGCCCCATCGTCGGCTGCGGTTTCAACTAGCTCAATTCTGTTGCCGTTGCTATCCTCTATCTCAGTATTAAGGCTAGCTATTGGTGGTTGTCCTTTCTCCTTGTGCTGACTGGCGTATCCGTGCGTCTTAAATCATCTGATGTTAGATTCCTTATTCTTAACAGCAGGTGCGGGGAGGTGTTATACTGGGTGGTGGGGAATGTTTAGATGTCAGCCGTCCTATCTCATTATGATATCCGCCGATTGCTAGAGCAGGAGCCGCCTCTAATTGAAAGCTACCCTAACCTCGATGAACAGCTTCAGCCTAACGGGTTCGACCTGACACTGCGTGAGGTTGCTTTGCTTCAGTCCTCAGGCAAAATAGCGATTAGGGATGCCGAGAGGCGCTTACCGGAAGCAGCCCTTCTTGCCTTTAACGGGCTGGGCTTTATTGACCTGGTGCCCGGTATTTACTCCATTACGTATAATGAGATTATCCATATGCCCAGGAACGTTATGGCGTTAGCCAGACCCAGATCGAGCCTACTCCGCTGCGGGGTTAGCGTGGGGACGGCAGTGTGGGACGCGGGCTATTCTGGACGCTCTCAGTCCTTGCTGGTGGTTTACAATACTCGGGGTTTCCGTGTGCAGAAGAATGCCCGAATTGTGCAGCTTGTCTTTTTATGGCTGTCTCGAGAGACAACAGGTTATCAAGGGGTCTATCAGCACGAAAACATAGATTAATATGTTGATTCAGCCTGGTGGTGGCAAGATATTGACAACATTAGAATGGAATGTTAAACTCTACTCTAACACACCGTTCGT
>CAZHRO010000239.1:0-2090 GCA_964535045.1 uncultured Dehalococcoidales bacterium
ACGGGCTATATGAGACAGCTATTTGCGGCGTTCTGGCTCAATGCAGTGGCTGGGCAACAGCGGCTAAAGAGTGCGTCGAGGTGGCTCAGGGGATACCGGTTGTTAGCTTCGGTGCCCGCCACGTTCATCCTTCCGTGGCTGGGGTAATGGAATATGCGGCTATGATTGGCGGTTGTACTGGCTGCTCCAGTATCGCCGGGGCTAAGCTGGCTGGCGTTGAACCAATTGGCACCATGCCCCACGCTCTCATCATAGTTATTGGTGACACGGTTAAAGCCACGATAGCTTTTGACAGGCATATGCCGCCTGAAGTACCCCGGGTATCCCTGGTTGATACCTTTAAGGATGAGGCTGAGGAGAGCCTGCGGGTGGCCCAGGCGCTGGGGGAGAGGCTTAAGAGTGTGCGGCTGGATACCCCCGATGAGCGGGGTCGGGTTACTCCTGACCTGGTTAAGGAGGTAAGAGCCCGGCTGAATCAGGCTGGTTTTAAGCAGATAGGCATTTTCGTGAGTGGTGGTTTCGACCCGGAGCGTATCGCTTATTTCCTTGAGTGCGGCGCCCCGGTTGATGGCTTTGGTGTCGGCAGCTATATCAGCGGGGCTAAGCCGATTGATTTTACGGCTGACCTGCATGAGATTAATGGTAAACCAATTGCCAAAAGAGGCCGCATCCCCGGTATAACCCCCAGTCCTAGGCTCAAGCGGATAATATAGTGAGGAACCTATGCTAGAGCAGATGGTTGCTTTTTTCACTTCATTCTTTGCTCGCCCCAGTGCTCTGGGGATTGGCTTGGCTGTTTACTTTGGTGCCATCTGGCTTACGCCGTACTATCCTCCGCTCTTCAAAAGACCTTTTCTCTGGGTGGTGATGGTAGTCAGCGCTTTCCTGGCTCTGGTAGCGGCTGCCTTTGTACAAATCCCTCTGCAATTTTTGGCTGGACAGGCTATGGGTAATCTCTGGAGCCAGGAAGTTATCATGGACCGGATTTTATTTTTCGGGATACCACAAATACTTCTTAGCGGGCTGGTTCAGGAGGGTGCCAAGCTGGTGCCGGTAGTCATCTGCTGGCGGCGTGAGGGCAAAAATCTTGACCCCAGGCTGGGACTGACTGTCGGGGCGGCAGCCGGCGCCGCATTTGGTATCTTTGAGGCGCAGTGGGTACATAATTCAATATTTGCTTCTGGTGTGTTGTGGGAATTGGTGGCAACCAAGGGGCTTCTGGCGTTTGCTGGATTCTGGGAGCGGTTCTTCGTTGTCGCCGCACATACGGCTTTTTCGGCGCTCGCCGGTTATGGTTTGGCCAGGGGTAGGGGGTGGCAGTTCTATCTCATCGCCTCCGGGTTACACGCTTTACTGAATTACAGTGCGGTTCTTCTGAAGGCAGGGGTCTTCAACACGATTCAGCTGGAGATTTATGTCTCTATCTTGGCGCTGGCGGTAAGTGCCTGGGCACTCTGGCTTCGCTGGCGCAAGACACCGGTTACCGTCGAATCGGAAGCTAGCCCCGCCTGAATTTTAAACATAAAACCTGCTTAGTATTGTCGGTTACCTTTACCCGGTCGTCTATCCGCCAGCCAACCACCCAGATTATCTGCTGGGGAGAGCAAACAATGGGAACATTCTTTCGCCAGGCACGAGGGATTTTGCTATCAATCATAAACTCCTTAAGCTTCTTGGGCTGGCTCATACCCAGCGGCTGAAATCGGTCGCCATGCTTACGGCTTCGCACTACCAGCTTGTCCCCGGTTTTACCCAGATCTAAGCAGGCAGTAAGATTATCACTTCTTTCTGCCATCTGTGCCCGACTTATAACGCTTGCTTCTATCTGCGAGCCCGATAGCGTTGTTCTACCGGGTATGGTTAGGGGTAGCTCCTGCTCGAGTGGGGGGAAGGGGGACAAAGCCAGTGGGTCCTGCCCTATTAAGTATCGGTCGTATTCAATAACAAAGCTCAGGCCGCCAGGCAGGTTAAGGCTTCTCCCTGCCGGCTTATTTAGAGCCTCCATTATGCCTTCGATATGGCGAGCTTCAATGTCTTTGAGATTGCCGATAAGCTTCCCCAGAGACTTTCGCAGGAGTAGTCGTTTAAGG
>CAZHRO010000240.1:0-2079 GCA_964535045.1 uncultured Dehalococcoidales bacterium
AGATATTGACAACATTAGAATGGAATGTTAAACTCTACTCTAACACACCGTTCGTGAGCTATTAACCAGTCTGGAAGATTCACTTAAATCCCGGTAATTGATAAGCCTAGCTCCTGGCTTATACCCAAAAGGTAGATTTTACAAACGGCGGCTCTGTGGTTGTTAAGCAGGTAAATCGGGCAAGGCTAACAGAGAGGGCTCATGACACGGGATAAGCCGAACCTAGACGCCTAAAAAATTCTAGAGTAAGAAAGGGGGGTAATATGGCAAAACCGAAGGTTGCTTTTTACTGGTGCGCTTCGTGTGGGGGATGTGAGGAGACCGTAGTCGATCTTAATGAAGATATACTGAAAGTGGCCGATGCCGTAGATATTGTTCTGTGGCCGGTGGCACTTGATTTTAAGCGGAAGGACGTTGAGGCGCTCAAAGATGGAGAGATAGCGGTGAGCTTTATTAATGGTGCCGTAAGGCTTGAGGAACAGGAGGAGATGGTAAAGCTTCTGCGGCGGAAATCTCAGCTGGTGGTTGCCTTCGGTGCCTGTGCTCACTTGGGAGGTATACCCGGACTGGGAAACTTCTGCAGCCGGGAGACAATCTTCCAGTGGGCTTATAAGGATTCCCCGAGTGTTGATAATCCGGAGGGGATTGTGCCGCAAGAGAAGGTGGTTACCGATGGCTATGAGCTTAGCCTGCCGGAGTTCTACGATACGGTAGCGACTCTAGACCAGGTTATCCCGGTAGATTATTACCTTCCCGGTTGCCCACCACCACCTGACCTGGTAATGAATGCGGTGAACGCAATATTGACCGGGCAGCTGCCGGAGCAGGGGGCGGTACTTGCCCCTAATATCGCCCTGTGCGATACCTGCCCCAGAAAGGACTCGAAACCGGAGAAGATATCCATAAAGGAGATAAAGAGACCGTGGGAGGTTAAAATCGACCCCGAAAAATGTTTCCTGGTGCAGGGGCTGTTCTGCTACGGCCCGGCCACGCGAACCGGATGCGGGGAAACCTGCATTAACGCCAATATGCCGTGCCGGGGATGCTTTGGCCCAATGGATGGAATTGCCGACCAGGGCGCCAAGGCCCTCGCCATGTTTGTTTCGATGCTGGGGCTTGAAGATGAAGAGACTATGAGTGATGAAGAGGTCAGTGAGCTCGTAAACGAGATTCCCGACCCGGCCGGAACATTCTATAGATTCAGTCTGCCTTCCTCTCTTCTCAGGAGAAGGAAGATGGAAGGAGTAGGAGGAGGTAAATGAGAAAGGTAACCATTGACCCGATAACCCGTCTTGAGGGGCACGGCAAGATAGAGATATTCCTTAACGATGAGGGTAATTGTGAACGTGCCTGCCTTCAGATTCCCGAGCTTCGGGGCTTCGAGCAGTTTTCGGTAGGGAGACCAGCCGAGGAGATGCCCAGAATAACCACCATGATCTGCGGGGTGTGCCCGACTGCTCACCATATGGCCTCTGCCAAAGCCCTCGATGACCTGTTTAATGTTGAGCCTCCACCAGCCGCCAAGAAGATAAGAGAACTCATGTATAATGCCTTCCAGGCTGAGGACCATATCCTGCACTTCTATTTTCTCGGCGGCCCCGATTTTGTGGTCGGGCCGCAGGCACCGGCTGGGGAGAGGAACATCCTGGGGGTTATTGCCAAGGCGGGGCTGGAAACCGGTAAAAAGGTAATCCAGATGCGCAAAGGGATGAGGAATGTCCTGAGAATAATCGGGGGTAAGCCGGTAATGCCCTCCTGCGCCCTGCCCGGCGGGGTATCCAAGGGCATCAGTGAAGAGGAGAGGCAGAAGATTCTCGAAGCCGGTGAGTATGCCGTTGATTTCTGCAAATTATCCCTCGAAATTTTTGATGACATCGTGCTCAAGAATAAAGACTATGTTGACCTTATTACCGGGGATGTTTACTCACATAAGACCTACTATATGGGTCTGGTGGATGAAAATAACCGGGTGAACTTCTACGACGGTCAGGTCAGGGTCGTTGACCCCGACGGGCAAGAGTTTGCCAGGTTTAAATCCCAGGATTACCTCGACCATATCAGGGAGCACGTTGAGCCCTG
>CAZHRO010000241.1:0-2053 GCA_964535045.1 uncultured Dehalococcoidales bacterium
CATGCTCAGTTGTCAGAATCTTAGCCTCGGCGCCCTTTAGATAAGCCGACACAAAGGCATATTTTGCGTTGGGCAAAGCTAACTCCTGTAAACCTTAAAAAAGTTCCTTACCAATTTCAGGCAGCAGCCTGGGTAGCAACATCTCAAGCCTGGTCTCATAGGTATTATCAATCCTGATTTTGCCGTCAATGTCCTCGACAATAACACCCCCCATACCGTGATGTTCCCTGATTTCCACTATCTTACCGGCTAACTCTTTATCCTTCTCCACGAGTTTTTTCACTGTGGTCATATCCCTAGCTGAGACATAAACCCGACCCTTACTAACCTCAAGCGTATCGATAGCCTCCTTAATCAGACCTACCAGGGAGCCTCTACCACTTGTAGTTCCCCCTATCCCCTTTTTTACTCGGCTAACTATCTCATTAATTACATCGGCTTTAGCCTGTGAGAGCTCCTGGCGCGCCTTCACCACCGCCTGGGCTTCAATACGGGTAGCCTCCTCTCTGGCTTCCTGAAGCAATCTAGTCTTCCTTTCTTCCAGTCTGGCTACCTGCTGCTTTTTCGCCTGCTCTATCTCCTGCTTCGCCTTAGCCTCGGCATCCTTTACTATGTCAGCCGCCTCGGCTTTTACCTTATCCAGGATAGCCTCGCCTATCTTCTCCATTCCTGTCATACGGCACCCCTACATAAGTCCTAACATGCTTAATGCCATTATGGCAAACACCAGTCCCAGAACCCCTATCAGCTCAACAAACACGGCCAACATCATGGCGTTGGTAAATATCTGCCCTTTAGTCTTGGGTAGCAGCGATATACCGGAGGCACACACGTTCCCCTGATGTATTGCCGAAAAGCACTCCGCAGCCGCGGTCATGAGGCCAATACCAAATACCATAAAACCAGCGCCGCCCGTCTCCGGCAACTTCGGCACCACCGCCGTCATAATGATTATGAGCACTATCAGCCCATAGAAGCTCTGCGTCATCGGCAGCGACGAGAGCACGATGACGTTCCGAAACTGTCCCCGGTCCTCAGATAGGGTAGCCGTTCCCGCCGACGCTGAAGTCGCGATACCTATCGACGAGCCCAGCAGGCCCCCGGCTAGGGCAATAGCACCGCCCAGAACAGCTAATGAACTTGGTGAGATTAACATCCTTACATTTCTCCTTTCTAAGATTTTTCTCCGACCAGTATTGATGGCCGTTTGATTAATCTAAACGGGCTATAGCGGATACCGCCTCCTTCGTAGAACTTAATCAGGAATTCCACAAAGCAGAGCCTGAGCGAATGGACAAAACCGGTAATCAGACCCAGGAGCAGGTTAATCATGTGTCCCACGATCAAGATGATAACGGCTAAAATAGCACCCACAATAACTCCTGCTACACCAGAAATAGGTATCAGGCCGGAGAACAAACGTGCCAGCATATTGAACGCTGAACCCAGATAGAAGGTGGCCAGGCCCACCCCGGCTAATCTGGAATATGACATGATATCGCCAAGAAGACCAGTGATATCAAAGAGCCAGAGAATCGCCCCCAGTCCACCCCACTGCTTAACAGTTCCCACGACAAGTAATATTATTCCACCAAGTATGACATATATAGAGGCATCGTATATCAGAGAAGGCAGGGGGAGACTAACATGCAGCATAGTGCGAAGAATAAATGGTATCCCAAATTGGAGGGCAAGCAAACCGACCTTAGTAAGTATTATCCCGGTGTTTCTTTCCTTCGCCCCTTTGATTAGAGCTATGATATGGGCAATATTAACGTGGACAAGGCCTATCATTAAGGCCAGCACTACGAATGTTATCGGGCTTTGCAGCACCTGCTGAACCCCGGGCACCAGAGCCATGCTTTCAATGCCAAGGAAGACATAAACATCACCCAGATAGTTCCCGGTAAGCAGCCCCAGAACCAGGGCAACCCCACTGGAGATATAAATCAACCTCTGGAATTGCTTTATTCCCTCCGATTGAGGACTACCGAGGAATTTAGGCAACAGAAATCTGCCAATCAGCATGAGACCGATAGCGTAACCCACATCG
>CAZHRO010000242.1:0-2053 GCA_964535045.1 uncultured Dehalococcoidales bacterium
TGTCATTGAGTATTTGTCCCGCAAAAGAGAAATCGACCACCTGGTTGATCTTGCGAAGCAGGTGGTCGACGGGGACGATACGGTCATACAGATAACTGCCGTAGAACGACTCTTGAGGTGACTTCGGCTTGAGCATGGGCACCTCCACTGATTTGTTACTCGTATTCTATCATGCACTCAGCCTCATATCACGTGTGGGTTCGCCTCATTTTCTACAGTCTGTAAAAGAGGACTTTTTCGGCAGTCTCAGAAGGTCCAATCGGTTGTCTTGCCCTGCCTAACCACTGGTATGTTAAAACATTGTTGCCGGGGTGGTGAAGCACCAACTCGAGTACTAGGTTAGAGACGGTCTACCAAGGCAAAGATAACCGCCTATTTTGAAGCTGACGTCGGCTCGGGAGGTGGTTTACTCTTTAAACCATCCTTTATCATAAGCGGCCGCAATCTTAAATTCTGTAGCCACTCTCTTAAACTTCCACTCTCCGTTCACCTTTACGTACGTCTCGTTATATATGCCCGCCAGCCACTCTGCCCTTCCCTTTTTGCTGTTACTAGACGGTACCAGGAAGTACCACACTCCGGTAGCGGTATCCCCTTTTACCTCAATATAAACATTATAGAAATGATGTAGCATGAAAGAATAAGTATCAAGCGTTACATCTTTGGAAAACCTTTGAATTTCCTCTTTGCCCTCAAAATGTCCCCAGGGGCCGAATTCCCAGACGGCGTCGTCGGCAACAAGCTTCATGAATTCCTCTAAGTTTTTGGTGTCAGCGAAGTAGGCAAACTTACCCTTGAGACGCCTGATGGCTTCGATGTCTTCCAATTCCCTAATCCTGGCTTCTAGCTCTTCATTACCCATAACTAAATCCTTTAAAAAATTTTCTTTGTTTATGGAATGCGAACGGTGAGGCCTCCATCAGCAACTATCGTCTGACCTGTAATCCAGAAAGAATCGTCTGATACCAAAAACAAGACAATTCGTGCTATCTCCTCGGGTTTCCCCAGCCTGCCGAGAGCTGTCATATCTGAAAAATGCTGAATTTGCTCATCGGGCCACTGGTCCAGTACCATCTGCGTTGAGATTGGCCCTGGGGCAACGCAATTGACTCGAATATTATGGGCAGCATTCTCAAGCGCGGCCACCATTGATATGGAAACTACGCCTCCTTTAGAAGCACAGTACGAAGGTATAGTCGGTAAGGCTCTAACGCCAGATATGGATGCAAAATTAACAATGGCCCCGCCACCGGACTTAATCATTTCGGGGATAGCATACTTCATACCCAGCCAGACACCTTTGAGATTAATAGCAATGGTCTTATCAAAAATCTCCTCTGAAAGTGCTACCGTGGAGCCTTCAGATGGCGCAATAGCAGCACCGTTGACCATAATATTTAACTTGCCATAGGCCTTAACTACCGCATCGACCATCTTCTTAACATCTGCTGACTTGGCGACATCGGTCTTGATAAAAATAGCCTCACCACCGGCTTCCTTAACCAGTTTCACCGTCTCCTCTCCCTTTTCGGGGATTATATCAACGACAGCAACCTTGGCCCCTTCTTGAGCGAATAGAATTGCTTCCACTCGTCCCATTCCAGAACCTGCCCCGGTAATGACGGCTACCTTATCCTCTAACCTGCCCATTGACTTACCTCCTTAGTGTCCTGGCGAAACGCTTCTTAAATCAAAGACATAAAGCTTGAACCCAGCGCCATTCCCATCTACATATACCTGAAATCTGCTACCCTATCGCTTACCTGTATACATGGATGTATTATTTATTGGTGACCGGAGCGACGGAGGGCTGGGATTACTGTCACGGGATAAAGTGAGGAATGTCGGTCTCCACGGCTTGATTACCACTCCAAAAGGTGCTGAGGAGCCTGCGCACTGTGTCTAGACGGCACAACAAGCTCTCAGCACCCGACTTGTAACTACTCTAACCAACCTCGATGGGCATCAATAGTCTAGTAGCTTCACTTTCCAGGTATACCCAGATAGCCCCAGTCAATAATTGGTATTTCTTCCATAGGTACCCCATTGCGTA
>CAZHRO010000243.1:0-2052 GCA_964535045.1 uncultured Dehalococcoidales bacterium
AAAGAACCAGTGAAAACAGTGGCCAGCTTTGTTCACGCTCTGGAGAAGGGAAAATGACCAGGGTAATGATATGCGGTACCCGGAGACGGGAGGATATAAACCTTCTGGTTGAGGCTGGGGTTGATGCCATCGGGCTTATTACCGAGGTATGGCAGGATATCCCCTGTAATCTGAGCCGAGCCGAGGCAAGGGAGCTTAGCCAGCTTATTCCACCCTTCATCTCAAGTGTTCTAATATTAACTGAGGAAAGGGTGGACGAAATATGCCGCATAGCAGAGTATGTGCTCCCCGACGTTTTGCAGCTACATGGCTTCAATACTCCGGAAGACGTGGCAGTGTTGAGAGGTAGGCTAAGGACAAAGATAATAAAGACTCTTCACTTTCAGGGGGAAAGGATGGCTGAGGGGGATGACCCTATAGGATATGCCAGGCAGTATATTGAGGCTGGAGCCAATGCTATTCTAGTTGATAGCTATCAGGAAGGTAAGGTGGGAGCTACTGGAGAGACGATGAGCCTGGACTTAGCTAGAAAACTAGAGGATGGGATATACCCTATACCACTCATCCTGTCCGGAGGGCTACACTCTGAGAATGTCACTGCTGCCATAGATAAAGTAAAGCCATATGCCGTCGATGTATTCTCTGGGGTAACCATTGCTGGTTATCTGGATAGTGATAAAGTAAGGAAGTTTATAGCCAGGGTTAGGGAGGTGTATAGTGCTACCTGACGATAGAGGATACTTTGGAGACTACGGAGGGAGGTTTGTCCCTGAGACTCTGGTGCCAGCCTTGGATGAGCTGGCAGCAGCCTATAAGCAGGCAAGAGCTGATGAGGCCTTCTGGGCTGAGTTTGAGTCAATGTCTCGTGACTATTCTGGGAGGCCGACGCCGCTCTACCTGGCGGAAGGGCTAAGCCGACACTGCGGTGGCGCCCAGATTTTCCTTAAACGGGAAGACCTGGCTCACACCGGAGCCCATAAGATTAACAATGCCCTGGGGCAGGGTCTTCTTGCCCGGAGAATGGGAAAGCGGAGAATCATTGCCGAGACCGGAGCCGGGCAGCACGGGGTGGCTACCGCTGCCGTCTGCGCCATGCTGGGGCTCAAGTGTATCATTTACATGGGTCAGGAGGATATGCGCCGCCAGTTGCTTAATGTCTTCCGGATGAAACTAATGGGTGCTGAGGTAAAGTCAGTTTCTGGGGGTAGCCAAACGCTAAAGGATGCCATCAACGAGGCAATAAGAGATTGGGTGACTAACCCTAGAGATAGTTACTACCTTCTGGGCTCGGTCGTTGGCCCTTATCCCTATCCTCCGATGGTGCGTGACTTCCAGTCGATAATCGGTAGGGAAACGAAGCAACAGATTCTGGCTAAAGTTGGTTGCCTGCCTGACTATATAATTGCCTGCGTCGGTGGGGGAAGTAACGCCATCGGCATTTTCTATCCCTTCTTAGATGACAAGGATGTCAGGCTTATTGGGGTGGAGGCGGCAGGGAGGGGGCTCAAGACTGAGAAACACGCCGCTTCACTAGTTGCCGGAAGGGTAGGGGTACTTCATGGGACAAAATCCTACGTTCTCCAAAATAGTCATGGGCAGATTCGGGAAACACACAGCGTCTCTGCCGGGCTGGATTACCCTGGTGTTGGTCCTGAGCACAGCTACCTCAAGGACACCGGTCGTGCCACCTATGTGGCAGTAAACGATGAAGAGGCTCTTGAGGGCTTCCAGCTGCTATGTAAGACTGAAGGCATTACCCCAGCCCTTGAGCCAGCTCACGCTATATTCTATGCCGCTAAGATAGCAAGTTCTTTGAATAAAGAGCAGATTATGGTGGTGAATCTCTCAGGACGCGGCGATAAGGATATGGACATCGTAGTCCAGGCACTGGGGGTGAAGCCTTGAGCCGCATAGCTTCTGTTTTTAGAGAGCGAACTCACAAAGCTCTTATACCCTATGTTACTATAGGCTATCCTACTGTTGAGGCTACCCTAAAGGTGGTTTCCCTCTTTGCCTCAAGCAATTGTGACATAGTGGAGATGGGGATACCCT
>CAZHRO010000244.1:0-2039 GCA_964535045.1 uncultured Dehalococcoidales bacterium
CAGGAGCCTGAATACGTCCAGGTATTTAAGTTCACCGCCTTTCTTGTAGCATGGCCGGATATTCGCCCGGTTTTCCCAGGTGTTGTTGACCAGGTCTTTGAGTTCGTCCAGCACTTGCTTGGCTTTTTCCCTGTCCCTGAGCTTGGTAACGGCAATCTGACGCGGATACATGGCTATGCCCTTTCCATCTCGCTTAAAGGTCAGGATTTTGGTGTTGTCGTCATAGCTGCAGGGCTTAATCACCGCGGCAAGGTAGGGTAGCACCTCGCCGATATCATCGGAAAGCTCAGCGATGGCATTAAGGGTCTCGGCGAAAGTGTTGCACTCTGGCAGCGAGGTCTCAAAGGTATAATCATTAAGCAGCATAGCCTGTCTCCTCCTCCTAAATCACATCCTTTACGATGAGAAGAGTAGCGACTCCCAGCAGCACCACCCCAAAGATAATCTTGACGGCTCCCGATTTCAGTCTTCCAGCCATCAGCCTGGAACCTGCCTGGCTGCCCAGAAACACAGATGCCACACTTAGCCCCCAGACCAGCCAGTCCGGCTGGGCGGCGGTAAAGATGTGGGAGAGGAAGCTGGAGGTTCCAGAGAAGGTCACCACGAGAGCCGACGTCGCCGCCGCCAGCTTCGCCTCCAGACCGGCAATATAGAGCAGGGGCACCACAAAGCTGCCCCCGCCCCTCCCGATTAACCCGGCAAAGAAGCCAAGTACGCTGCCACCAGAGATGCCCAGGATGGTTTGCCCTCGCCGGGAGAGCTTACCGCCCCCTGGCTTCCAGCCGCTGAGCATTAGTATCGCTGCGGCGGCGGTAAACAGGGCAAATATCAGGATTACCGGCTTGGTCGGCAGGTTGATATTTACCCAGGTACCTACCGGTGCCAGGACAACCATGGCTATGCCGAAAAGAATCGCCACCCGCCACTGGATGAGCTTCTTCCTCCCGTAGGTCCAGGCGGCCGAGGAGCTGTTGACCACGTTCAGCAGCATACCCAGCGGGATGGCCTGAGTCTTGAAGTCAAGGCCCATCCAGAACAGGATCGGGATGTAGAGCTGGGACCCGCCCATTCCCAGCATGGAAAAAACGAAGGCGATAACGAAGAAAATGGGCGGAGCCAGGTAAATTGTCTCCACCTTTACCTTCTTTCTTTAACCTCGTTCCTATAACGGGAGCATGGCATGTTTCCCCCACTATAGCTATATTGGCCAGCCGAGCCAATCAAATACACCAATCATCTTCAGCCCCATGTAGAACATGACGGCTATGAAAATCCACCGGAGTTGCTTTGCCGGAAGTTTGTGGGCAATCATTGCCCCTACCTGTGCCATGGCCACACTGGTGCCAGCCAGCGCCAGCCACGACCAGATGTGCACATAGCCAATATGAGGCGATGGGATGCCGGCAACCCCGAGACCGTTGACAATGTATCCGATGAGACCGCCGATGCTGGTCAAAATCATCATCGCTGTAGACGTGCCGACTGCCTGGTGCATCTTGAACTTGAGCATCAGTACCATCACCGGGACCATCAGCACCCCGCCCCCAATCCCGATAAGCCCGGTTATGATGCCCAGTGGCAAGCCCCAGGCAACCCATAGCCACGGGCTATCCTTGGGTTCCTCAATAATTTTCGGTGGCCGGGCAGTGAGCATCCTGATACCACCGGCAAGGATAGCTGCCCCGAAGATGATTTTAAGAACTGAGCCGGGGATGTGTGCCGCCGCCGTAGCCCCACCATAAGCCCCGACGAGGCCGCAACCACCCAGAATCAGGGCCGCCTTCCACCACACCGCCCCCTTGCGGTGGTGTCCCCAGGCACCACTCATCGCGGTTGGTAGCACGACGAACAAATTGGTACCGAAAGCCACCCTGATGGCGATATCTGCTGACATGCCCATGGCAGTGTAGACCCAGAACTGAACCGGAATCATAATAAAGCAGCCACCAACACCCAGCAGACCGCTGGCAAAGCCAACGGCTACCCCGGTGCCAAGTAAGGCACCAATATAAGCTACTGGCATCTTCTATTCTCCTTCC
>CAZHRO010000245.1:0-2034 GCA_964535045.1 uncultured Dehalococcoidales bacterium
CGCGGTGCCCGAACTTGAGCTTGAAGGTCTTGGCCCCAAAGGCGCGGGCAATTAGCTGGTTACCCATACAGATGCCCATGATGGGCTTCTTACCGACGAGTTCTCTTACCGTGTCCACGATGTAATCCAATACCTCCGGATTACCGGGACCGGGTGAGAGAATAACGCCGTCCGGCTCCAGCTTCAATATCTCTTTAGCAGACGTGGCGCCGGGGACCACGGTTACCCGGCAGCTATGGCTGCACATCATACGCAGGATGGTGTATTTTAGGCCGCAGTCCAGAACCACTATTCTATATTCTGCTTCCTGCGCCTGTCTGACTGAGTCTTTTCCGCACAGGTAATTACCGCTGGCAGAGCAGGGAGGTCTCAGGTCGCATGTTTCACAGGGTAAGCCCCAGGAATAGGGTTTCTCTGTGGTAACCTGTCGGACAAAATCGGTTAAACCATAGCTGGGTAGCTTCTTTATGTCCTCCAGAGCTTGCTCAGGCGTGCCGGTGGTAATAGCCCCCATCATTACCCCTGCTGAGCGGAGCTTGCGGGTGATGGCGCGGGTGTCCACGCCGTAAATCCCCGGGATATCATACTCTTTCAGGAAATCGTCAACGGTTCTTTTGCTGAGGTAGTGGTTGGGCTGGTAGCACTCCTCCCTGACCACAAAGCCCCGCACCTGGATTTTCCTCGACTCAAAGTCCTGGTCATTTATACCGTAGTTACCGATCAGGGGATACGTCGGCACCACAATCTGCCCGGCATAGGAGGGGTCGGTCAGCATCTCCTGATAGCCGACCATGCTGGTGTTGAATACCACCTCACCGTAGGCATCCGCCTCAGCGCCGAAGGTATTGCCTTCATAAACCGAGCCGTCTTCCAGGACTAGTATCGCTTTCTTGGTCATAACTCTCCGGTAACCACTTTCTCCTTGAGCTTAATGGAATCATCCTGATAAACAATCTTTCCCTGCGCGATGGTTAATATCACCTTGCCTTTTAGTTTGGAACCAGCCAGAGGGGTATTCCTGCCCTTTGAAGCAAAGGTTCTCGGGTCGACCACCCATTCCCTGGCCGGGTCAAAGATGGTTACGTCGGCTGGTGCTCCCGGGTTCAGGGTGCCCAGCTCTCCGTATCTATTGCCGATCAGGCTGGCTGGTGCCGAGGTGAGCTTGGCGATAAGGGTGCTTAGGGGTAGCTGGCCACTATGCACCAGACTCATCAGGCTGCCCAGAGCGGTTTCAAAACCGCTGATACCAAAGGGGGCGAGGTTAAAGCCGCGGTTTTTGTCGGTCTCGGTGTGAGGGGCGTGGTCGGTGGCGATAACATCAATCGACCCCTCGTTAAGCCCCTGGAGCAGGGCTTGGGTGTCCCGCTCTGTCCTTAACGGTGGGTTAACCTTGGCGCTGGTGTCGTAATCCCTGACCCGCTCCTCGGTCAGGGTGAGGTGGTGGGGGGTAACCTCGGCGGTAACCTTTATCCCCTTCTCCTTAGCCCGCCTGATAAGCTCAACCGAGCCTTCTGTGGAGACGTGGGCGATATGAATATGCCCGCCGGTTAACTCGGCTAAAGCGAGGTCGCGGGCAATCATAATCTCCTCAGCCGCAGCAGGCATTCCCGCAAGCCCCAGCTTGGTAGCAAGAATACCTTCGTTCATCGTACCGCCTTCGGTAAGAGTGGTATCCTCGCAGTGGTCAATAATGGGTAGCCCTGAGGCGCGGCTGAACTCCAGCGCCTGGCGCATCAGGCGTGAATTCAGAACCGGGCGGCCGTCGTCGCTGAAGGCAACTACCCCGGCTGACGCTAGTTCTTCCAGATTGACCAGTCGCTTGCCTTTTCTTCCCTGGGAGATGCAGCCGATTGGCAACACCCGGACGGCGCCTTCTTTAGCCGCGGCTGACTTGACATAATATATAACCTCGGGGTTATCCAGGGGTGGGTTGGTATTGGGCATACAGCAGATGGTGGTAAAGCCACCTCGAGCTGCCGCCTGGCTGCCGGTGGCGATGGTTTCCTTCTCCTCAGACCCCGGCTGTCTCAGGTG
>CAZHRO010000246.1:0-2029 GCA_964535045.1 uncultured Dehalococcoidales bacterium
CGCATCCGCATAAACGCGGCGTCATCTACAACCAATATCTTCGACATCTGTTGGTCACCTCCTAGTAAATACGTACCTTTTTATACTGAGATAGCTTCACGATAATTAATTTGTAGCCAGACTAGCTAGCCAACAGGCAACACGAGAAAGCGACCCTCAATTCTCCCCTGCTCCGCGGTGCTGAACGATAGCTTGATACCAAATATGGGTCTGTCCTGCGCCATGACCTCGGGCATAACCGAACCCATGATTGCCCCAACCGTATTTACCGAAACCATCGGTGGTGACGGGGAGAGACACTGTCCGGCGTCATTGGCTACAGTGTTTAAAAAGAATGTCCCCACTACATTCCCTATCTCGCCTAGAACTGATTGCTCCATTTCGCCCAACTCCTGGGTTGTTCCCAACGGTATGCCCATTGCCATATCCACCAGCTCAAAAGCGATTTTGGGTTGGAAAGCCAGCATAATATGTCCGCTGGTATTACCTGAGAACGAAAGATAGATTCCCACCACATGGTCCTCAGCCTTCCCAATTAAACTGGTAACATTTCGTGCTAGGACTTCCTCCAGGCTGAGGGCAGTAACCCTAATCTCCTGACTGACCATTTGAGAGAGTCCTGTAATGGCGTTAATGCTCCCGCTGTGAGCTAGCTTGGACCAGGTAGTCAAATCAAACTCTCTATTAGCTTCATCCTTGGTCAACATTTTGGCCTCCTTTCCGGACTGATATATTTTTTTATCTCTGCGAACATCTTTAATTGGAATCGTGCTGAAAAACCCTTTCTGCCTGTTTCCTGAACTCGGCACTACCCATAGGTCTGGTCAGGTAGTTGCTGCTATTGATGTCAAGCCCTCTGACCTTATCCGCCCCGGTTTCCCAGGTGCTGAGCAGTATTATGGGCACCTGAGACCACTGCCGGATACTAAGACATAACTCAATCCCATCTAACTGGGGCATCATAATATCCAGGATTACAAGGTGAGGCTTCACTTCATCCAGTATTGATTTTAACGCCCCGTCGGCTCTGGTATTGATTATCTGGTACCCATTATTCGGGAGATTGCGATGGATAAACTCCATCAGTTTCGTGTCTTTACTAACAACAAGAACCTTTCCTGCCATTTTACTGAACTCCTTTCTTCCGGGTTAGGAATTTTTGATCACAGGATAATGTTAGCGCTGTAATCGTAAATAATGGATAAATGCCAATGCCCCGAGAATAATAATTAGGTAAATGTTAACCTCGTGCTATATTATTTATAAACCTCGCCCGGCATAAATCCTGGCTGGCAGGTTCAGGGGAAAATAAGAAGTGTAACCTTCGGGGGATAATATCCCGGCTGGGGGTGAGGGGACAAAGCGACAAAAATTGTAAACTAAACTCATCAGCCAAGGAGCCATTATCATGGAAGCCAGCAGGAAGATATGAGTAACAGAGCTGGTGGCAGCGAATGGCTCAGTCTCTCGGCAGTGCGTCCAAGGGCAGACCTATTATTGCTGGCAGAGGGAATAAGCGGGATGAGGGCGGACCAGCCCAAGCGTCTCAAAGAACTCGAGGAAGGGGATACCATCTCAAGAGGCTCGTCGCAGACTTATCACTAGATGTTTCCATTCTGAGGGAGAACCAAGCACTAATACTTTAGTCATAGCTTTTATTTAACTATTACGGTTAAGGCGAATGTTTTTTCGGGAGGAAACTGCCGCTGCCAAGGCTGTCGGTATTCCATATAAATGGTGCTCTTACCTGTCCCGAGCGCCTTGAAAGACCATATTTCCTGACCATCGCTTCCGGAGGCATCCCCGCTTTCTGGCGGCTTAAATTTCTGGTTCACCAGTTTTAGCACATTCTGGTCGGAAAGGTTCTTCAGTTCCCACTCCAATCCTATTTTAGGATTACATTCCAGAGTCAGCGTCAACAGCCCACCATCGGCGATTTCAACTTCTTTGCCTGCATATGAAGCATCTACAGATACCAGCTCTGGAGCAGGTGCATTTGAGGCCAGCGTACAAGCATAAAGGGATAGCA
>CAZHRO010000247.1:0-2025 GCA_964535045.1 uncultured Dehalococcoidales bacterium
TGACGTGGATAGCCTCAATACCTGCGGGCTCGGGGAGGGAGGTGGGGGCGGTAATCAGTGTTACCGTGGCGCCTCGGTCCCGGGCGGCGTCAGTCAGGGCATAGCCCATCTTGCCCGAAGAGCGATTGCCGATGAAGCGAACCGGGTCGATGGGCTCCCGGGTGCCGCCGGCAGTAATTACGATATGCACCCCGGCGAGGTCGCGGCTCCTGTCTAAAACCTGTTTTATGGTGTCGGTGATTACCTCAATCTCAGCCAGGCGTCCGGGACCAGTTTCACCCGAGGCAAGGCGACCGTGGGCTGGTTCAATAATGGTAAAGCCTCTGGCTCTGAGTTTAGCCAGGTTATTCTGGGTAGCGGCATTCTGGAGCATATTGGTGTGCATTGCTGGTGCGATGAGGACGGGCGCCTTGGTTGCCAGTACGGTGCAGGTAAGGGTGTCATCGGCGATGCCGTTAGCCAGTTTGGCGATGATGTTGGCGGTTGCCGGAGCGATTACCACGATATCAGCCATTTCAGCTAAAGATATGTGTCCGATGTTCGGTTCTGAGCCTGGGTTAAACATGTCAACCGGGTTTCTACCGGTGAGGCTGCGGAAGGTTAGCGGCGTGACGAACTTCCTGGCCGCTTCGGTCATAACCACCTCAACCCTGGCCCGGGCTTGGGTTAGCTTGCTGGCCAGGTCAGCCGCCTTGTAGGCGGCAATGCTTCCGGTTACACCCAGTACTATGGTTTTATCGCTTAGCATTTCTCTCTTACGTCCGGTTCATGTAGTAGATGAGTCTTAGCCCAATCAGGGTTAAATCAGGGTTCACCACATCGATTACGGCTGTTTCTCGGGCTATAGTTTTGGCCCAACCACCAGTGGCAACTACCCTGGCCTTCTCTTGCAGCTCCTCCTGGAGACGAGCCACCATGGCCTCAATAAGCCCCACGTAGCCGAAGACGATACCTGATTGCATGGCGCTCACGGTATTGGTGCCGATAACATGCTTGGGAGTAGCCAGTTCCACCCGCGGGAGCATGGCCGCTTGCGTAAATAGGGCTTCAGCGGCCGTATTCATACCCGGGGCAATAACTCCCCCGAGGTAGTCGCCTTCCCGGGAGACGATATCAAAGGTGGTGGCGGTTCCCAGGTCAACGATGATTACCGGGCTTTCGTAGAGGTGGTGGGCGGCGGCGGCATTGGCAATTCTGTCAGCCCCAACCTCTCTGGGGTTATCCATCCGGATGCGCACTCCGGTCTTGATCCCGGCGGCGACCACCAGCGGTGAGGTGTGGAAATAGCGCTGAAACAGCTCCTCATAGGTTGCTAAGAGTGGCGGCACAACGCAGCAGAGGGTTGCCTTGGTGATATCAGATGTACCTAGTCCCTGGTGATGCAGCAGATTAAGCAGCAGGGCGGCATACTCATCTGTCATGCGGTGAACATCGGTTGCCAGCTGCCAGGTAGCCTGAAGCTCGCTATCCCTAAAGACCCCTAGCGTGGTGACTGTATTCCCGATATCAATGGCCAGTAACATTGTCTCTTATTCCAAATCCGGATATCTGGGTTCTATCTCTTTATATGAATTATCTTCAGCGCTGGATTCAAAAGCCCTCTTTTAATTGCTTGATAACCACTGGGAGTACGGGAAGAAGGTCGCTAGCCAGCATCCCGGCGTCTCCGAGCCGTGACTTAACCAGCTCACCCGCCTCACCGTGAAGAAACACGCCACAGGCGGCGGCATCAAAGAGTGACAGTCCCTGTGCCACTAGCCCGGCGATAACTCCGCTGAGGACGTCACCGGTGCCGGCTGACGCCAGGCCGGGATTAGCAATGGGAGAAATCCTGGTGTGGCCATCGGGGGCGGCAATAACAGTATAGGCTCCTTTGAGAACGACTGTTTTATGCCACTCTTGAGCAAATCTTTTGGCTATGCCTACCCTGTTTATTTGTACCTCTTCTACAGAGGCGCCGGTCAGTCTTGACATTTCGCCGGGGTGGGGGGTGAGTATAGCGTCGCTGGTGAGACGCTGCCACCA
>CAZHRO010000248.1:0-2019 GCA_964535045.1 uncultured Dehalococcoidales bacterium
GCTACGCTTAGCCTTTAGTACCCTCTCTCTCCCACTCCAGACCTTTTCCGTTGCCGTTAGCATCCTTCAACTTGATGCCGCTGGCATATCTTTGGCGCGAAGAGCAGCCAAGTCTCAACACCCCATAAAGCAAACCGGATGATATGTTGAATTAAGTCTTTTTGTCTGATAATTTATGTCAACTTCCCTATCATTATAGCAATCAGAGTAATATTTACTAACGCCATTACTAGGAGCTTGGGTCACGAGTAATTGAACAGGCTAACCACAAGCTGTCACCGTTGGACTTTTCAATGATTTTTGCCATTTTTGCCCACTCTACCGTTGGTGATTTCTCTCCGAAAGGCGATGTTTCCCTTTAATCTAACCCCCTACCGCCCCAACTGGCTCCAATTTTCTTGATTCGGCTATGAATCTAACCGCCTTCATTACGTTGTGCACCGCACATGTAAAGAGCCACTGGGCACGGGCAAATTCCTCCCCGCGTACGGTGACCCCTTTGAAGCCAAGCCCTTCTTTTATCTGGCCGATTACCTGCTCGGCTACCCATTTCCGCTTACGGTAAATGGCCTGTTTCTCTGGCTTCTTCAGCCTGGCTCTCATCTCAGCCCTGATGAGTTGCTTCTTCTTCACCAGCAAACTCCGCTGTTCTTCCCCCGGCTTGAGGCAATATGCTCTTAAGGGGCAGCCATTACAATCGAGGCAGAAATAACGTCTCAGCTTTGGTCGACCTTTAGCACCCTGCTTCTTCTCCCGAACCAGAAGCCTCCCACCAGGGCATTTCCACGAATCACTCTCCTTAATGTAGTCGAATTTGTCCAGGGAATATACCTTGCCCCCGCCCTGAAGCGGCTCATCCTTGCCCTCCCGCTCCGAAGCTATGAGCAACTCAATCCCTTTTCCTTCCTGCTTTATGTTGTCCACGCTGAAATAGCCCCTGTCGGCAGTCATCTCCGTGGTCTCTTCCTCGGCTTTCTCCAACTCTTGCCTTAGTTCCTGTATTTCCTTAACCACTCCAGGAAGGTATCCTGTATCCGAAGCTTCGTTGCCCAGGCCTCCGGCTACAATGACTCCATGCCCTTCATCTACCCCCGCCTGGGCATTATAGCCATAATCGAATTCACCCTTCTTCATGAGCATCATCCGGGCATCATGGTCGGCAAAGCTCCTCTGCTCTTTGTCCTTAATCAGCGGCATCTCCCCATCATCAAGCTTCTGCTCTTTTCTCTTCTCGCATTCCAGTTCCTGCCTCAACTGGCGTATCTTCTCTAATCTCTCTTCCCGCCGCTGTAGCTCCTCGGGAAGGATGTAACCGTTGCTGTCCTTGCCAAACGCCTTATCCTCCTCTTTATCAACCACCTCAGCCTGCCGCATCAGTTCTTCTATCTCCCCCTCAAGCCGCTTCTCATCTTCCTTCATCCGACCATAGCTCATTGCCTTGTGCTTGGAGGTGTTGGCTTTTATCTTCGTCCCATCCAGAGCAATATGCCCTAGATTCACCATTCCCAGCCGGGCGCAGAGGAGAACCGTTGCTTTGAATAACCTTTTTATCTCTTTGGCATTACGCCGGCGGAACCTGGCCAGAGTGCGGTAATCAGGTCTTTGGCCTCCGGCCAGGTAAATGAAGCTCACGTCCCTGTGAGTTAGCAGCTCTATCCGACGTGTACTCACCACTCTGTTGGCCATGCCCCACATCAGCAGCCGAAGCAGCATCAAGGGGTGATAGGGATGCTGGCCCATTCCATTAAAGTCCGAGTCCAGATGGCTTATGTCTAGATGCTCTGTTACCTCCCTGAATATGTGCACTTCATCCTCAGCCCCCAGGAAATCGGCCAGCGAAGGAGGGAAAAGATAACCGGTGTCTATGATGTACGGTTTACATTCTACGCTTGTCATGCCTGACTCCCATTTACGCATTCCTTGCTTAAAGTATAACCTGTGCGTGCATAGATGGGAAGACTTGAACTGTCCACACTCGCCTCAATTGCCTGTTGACGGAGTCGTGACCCAAGCTCCTAG
>CAZHRO010000249.1:0-1987 GCA_964535045.1 uncultured Dehalococcoidales bacterium
GAAAATCACTCTACCTTCCGGGTGATGGTTTATCGCTCCCAGGTCGTGCCTGCATCACGACAGAGTCCACGGATTAAGGCTTCAAGATTAAACATTGCTATAGAAACATATAAGTGACTATAATCGGGGTGTGAAGGTAGAGAAGCTGCATAGCTGGCAGGTCAGCATCTCGCGGTCTCAAGAGATACAACGGAGCCTAGCAGCAAGGGTATCCAGTAACGGTGAGGTTAGAAGTCCTCGTCTTATCGCCGGTGTTGATATATCCGTAAGGAGGGAGTTGGGGAGAGGTACCGCGGCAGTAGTTGTCTTGAGGTATCCAGAGCTTAGGGTTGTAGGGATAAAGAGCGTGGCTGGGCCGCTTGGTTTTCCTTACATACCGGGGCTTTTATCCTTTAGGGAGGCACCCTTGATACTGGCAGCCTGCGAAGAGCTTAAGCTGGTGCCTGACCTTATCATTGTCGACGGGCAGGGAATTGCCCACCCCAGGCGGATGGGGCTTGCCTCGCACCTGGGGCTGTTTCTGAATATCCCAACCATTGGCTGTGCTAAGTCATTACTCTGCGGTGGGCATGAAGTGCCCGCTGAGGAGCCGGGGAGCTACGCGGAGATAATAGATGGGGGAGAGATTATAGGAGCAGCTTTACGCACCAAGCTTGGTGTGAAGCCCGTTTATGTTTCCATTGGCCACAGGCTCAATCTTGAGTCGGCCATCCACTGGGTGTTAAAATGCTGTCGGGGCTATCGTTTGCCCGAGCCCACCCGGCTGGCTCATCTGGCAGCGGGGGGAAATCTGAAGCTGTCAGAGGACGCCCAAGGCCTCGAAGCAGGTTAACGGGAAAAGCTGTTATCAGGTGTTAGTGGGGTAAAATGCAGGAACTGAGGGACAGGTTAGAGGATTTAAGGGCTAGAGTTGCTACTGCCCTGGTGCATCTTTGACATTGCGGCTAAAGAGGCGGATATTGCTCGCTTAGAGAAGGAGTCAACCCAGCCCGACTTCTGGCAGGACCAGGCTAGAGCGCAGAGCGTTATGCGCCGTTTGACGGAGAGGAAAAGGGTGGTTGAGAGGTGGCGTCGGCTGGAGAAAAGGATAAGTGATACTGCCGAGCTGAGGTCTCTCGCCGAGGAAGAGGGTGACGCCCGGCTCGAAGCTGAGGTTCAGTCAGAGATAGATGAGATAGCCTCTGACTTAGACGAGTTGGAGCTTGAGCTAGCCTTCAAGGGCGAATACGATGAAAGAAATGCCATCCTGTCTATTCATGCCGGGGCTGGGGGAACCGAATCTCAGGACTGGGCGGAAATGCTGATGCGGATGTACCTGCGCTGGGCAGAGCGGCATGGTTACCAAGCCGACGTTCTGGATGTTTCGCCGGGGGAGGAGGCAGGAATAAAGAGTGCGGTTATTGAGATTAGCGGCGGTCATACTTTCGGGTATCTGAAGTCTGAGCATGGGGTGCATCGTTTGGTTCGCCTCTCACCCTTTGACGCTGACCATGCCCGGCATACCTCCTTCGTTCTGGTTGAGGTCATGCCGGAAGCTGAAAGGGGTGCTGATGTCAGGATAGAGCCTGACGACCTCAAGGTTGATACATTCCGCTCCAGTGGGCCTGGCGGTCAGCACATGCAGAAAACGAGCAGTGCCGTCAGGTTAACTCACCTACCCACCGGAATAGTGGTTACCTGTCAGAGTGAGCGTTCCCAGCATCAGAACAAGGAGATTGCCCTGAAGATACTCCAGTCCCGCCTGCTGGAGCTGGAGCTGGAGAAGAGGGCTGAGGAGAGGGCCAAGCTTAAAGGAAAGCATGTGGCGGCGGGCTGGGGTAATCAGATTAGAAGCTACGTCCTCCACCCCTATCGGATGGTCAAGGACCACCGCACCGGTTACCAGACCGCTAACACCGAGGCGGTACTGGACGGGGGATTGGACGAGTTTATTACCGCCTACCTGCGCTCTACTATGGGAAAAGAAGAATGAATAAAAGGGCTATCT
>CAZHRO010000250.1:0-1980 GCA_964535045.1 uncultured Dehalococcoidales bacterium
TGGGCCCGCACCCGTGCCAACAGCTCCTTCTGCCTGAAGGGCTTGACCACGTAATCATTGGCTTCCCCCTCCAGCGCCGCTACCACATCCTCCTCTTGTGACCTGACGGTCAGGATGATGATGGGGACCGAGGAGAATAAGCGAATCTGCTTTAGTACCTCGTAGCCACTTATATCAGGCAGCCCCAGATCAAGAATGACAACATCAGGGGATTCACTCTGGGCTAACTCTATCCCTCTGGTTCCCCGCTGGGCGTAGATAACCTGAGCCTCAGGCCAGTAGAACTGGAAGGCCAGGGAAACAGACTCTATGATTTCCCACTCATCCTCAATAATCAAAACTTTTACTTCCATAGGTTGCCTCTCCTTTTTTGGTGTCTTCTTCCCGCTGGCTGGCGCCATTCAAGGGCAGTGAGAAGCTGAAGGCAGCGCCTTCACCTCTTTTACTTTCTACCCATATCTGGCCCTTATGAAGCTCCACTAATGTCTTGGACAAAGCCAAGCCCAACCCCAGCCCACTTAAGCGCTCTCTATCCCTCTCTGTCCGGTGGTAAGGCTGAAACAACCGTAGCTGTTCTTCCTCAGTCACTCCGGGACCCGTGTCCTTAACCTCCACTACCAGATTGCCGTTATCCTCTTTTGCTCTTATCGTAATACTTCCTCCTTCAGGGGTAAACTTGCAGGCATTACTTAAAAGATTGAGCATGACCTGACGCAAGCGGGCTTCGTCAGCCCAGACCCTGGGAAGTGAGGGAGGCAGGTCCATGAGCAGGGATTGCCCGCGGCTCGAAGCAACCTGGGTCATATCCGCAACTACCTCACGAATCAATTTCAGTGGAAGTAGCCACTTCGGCTGTAACTTAAGCATACCTATCTCACCCCTTGCCAGGTCAAGAAGCTCATCAATCCGCCTGTTCAGGTTAGAGGCACCCCGGTTAATATTCCTAGCTATACTCAGCCAGGGTTCGTCTTTTAATAAATCAACCATTAATTCACTTGAAGCTATCACCGGGGTGAGCGGGGTCTTCAGTTCATGCACCAGTGCCCGGGTAAACTCGACCCTTTTCATCATTTCTAATTCCAGCTTCTGCCGCAGTGCCTTCTCACGCTCATAAAGCCTTCCCGACTCCTCCTGCGCCTGCTTCGCATTAACCAGGGCTTCTTCAAGCTCCGACTGAAAGTCGATGAGACTTTGATTTTTCGCCCGGTAGGCTGAGATGAGTTCTTTTCGCTCATCTTCCATTCGCCGGCGCTCGGTGATGTCACGGGCTATCACCAAAATTGAAGCAGGCCGCCCATCAGGCTCACGCAAGAAACAACATCTGAGCTCGACGGGAACTACGGAGCCATCCTTACGGTTCAGTTCGACTTCCAGCGTCTGTGACCCGGCCGGGTCCTTCGGTTCCTTCTCTTCTGCGGCCATTGCCTCGGCAAAAGCCTTCTTGGCAATCTCAAAAGAGGCAGGAGTGAGGACTTCTTCTACCGTCATGGCCATAGCTTCCTCAACGCTATAGCCGAGCAGACTGGTAACGGAGGAACTGATATAGGTGAGCCGCATGTTCATGTCCACGGTCCAAATGACGTCTGCCGCGTTCTCAGCGAGCAGACGGTAGTGCTCCTCGCTCTTGCACAGTGCCTCCTCAGCCCGTTTCTTCTCGGTGACGTCGTCTCCAGAAGTTAGCACACCGATGATGTTGCCTTGTTCATCTGTCAATACGGTATTGTGCCAGGCAACAATTCTCTCCTCGCCGCTCTTGGTGAGAACGGGGTTTTCAAAATACTCAACTGGCTCAATATCGCCAACCATCAACCTATGGAAGACTTCCCTCACTTTGCTCTTATATCCTTCCGGCAGGAAATTATCAAACCAATTCGTGCCGATAACTTCCTCTGCAGTGCACCCCAGAACCTGACACCCCTTCTTGTTTATCCGGCTAACCTTCTCATTACTGTCAACCAGCACAAGCATGGTACCGGCTAT
>CAZHRO010000251.1:0-1980 GCA_964535045.1 uncultured Dehalococcoidales bacterium
CTCTGGTTGTTCCTGGTCTGACTAAGGCTCAGAATGAGCTGTCTATTCTGGATAGCTCGGCTCAGATAGAGTTTCCTTCCGCACTAAGGTTTGATTTATCAGCGGAGAGTGGCGTTGATATCACCGACATTCGCCTTCACTACCGGGTTGAGCGGACGAGCTTCGCTCCGGTAACCAGCGAAATATATGTTGAATTTACGCCGGCACCAGCGGTCTCAGCCAGTGCGTCTCTGGAGCTGGTAAAAATTGGCGGGCTTCCCCCCGGCTCCGGTGTGGAGTACTGGTGGACGGTAACCGACGCCAGAGGTAGTGAGGTCATAACAGACCCGGCGCTGGTTCTGTTTAATGATAATCGCTATGCCTGGCAGAGCCTGACTGAGGGCAAGGTAACCCTCTACTGGTACCACGGAGACGGGGTCTTTGCTCAAGAGCTGATGGTAACGGTGCAGGAGGCGCTGGAGCGCTTGCATGATTATACCGGGGCGGTGCTTAAGAAGCCGGTTAAGCTATACATCTACGCTAATGCCGGGGATTTGCAGGGGTCAATGATATTTCCTCAGGAGTGGACGGGGGGGGTCGCCTTTCCCCGTTATGGAATTATGGCGATCGGCATCTCCCCGGATAATCTCGATTGGGGTAAGCGGGCAATCGCCCACGAGCTAACGCATCTGGTTATCCACCAGGTGACCCTTAACCCTTATAGTAACCTGCCGACCTGGCTTGACGAAGGGCTGGCTATGCACAGCGAGGGCTCTCTTGAGCCGGTGCTGGTTGGCTATCTCAATGGAGCTATTGCCGAAGACAGGCTTATTTCAGTGCAGAGCCTGGCATCCCCCTTCTCGGCTTATGCCGGAGAGGCGGCTCTTTCCTATGCCGAGAGCTACAGCCTGGTCAAGTTTCTGATAACAGCTTACGGACAGGATAAGATGTTTGAGCTTCTGAGCACCTTTAGAGAGGGTGCTACTTATGATGGGGCTCTTATGAAGGTTTACGGCTTTGACATGGACGGCCTGGACGAGCTCTGGCGGGAGTGGGTTACCCCGATGGAGCCAACGGCTTCTAGCCGGGGTATAGAGCCGATGCTGGTGGGTGCTGGGTATTGAAAAATATTTGAGATAACTAATAGCTCAGGCTAGTATTAGTGCTTGGTTTGTCTAACTGAGTGATGAAAAAAATCCTATATTATATAGTTTTATCAGCCGTATTATGTAGCCTGCTTCTGGCTGGTTGTCTGCCAGTGCCTTCACCAGCCCCGCCGGCTCCTGCTGCCGAAGGGGGCGAAGTTCTCACCCTCTACGGTACTGACCCCCATACCCTCGACCCGGCGGTTTCCGGTGAGGCGACCTCTCACGAATACATCATGCAGATATTTAGCGGGCTGGTGCGGCTGGACGAAAATCTGGAGCCGACAGCAGATATTGCCGAGAGGTGGGAGGTTAGTGGGGATGGGCGGACTTACACCTTTTATCTCCGCCGGGATGTTAGGTTCCATGACGGCAGGGAGGTCAAGGCTCAGGATTTCAAGTATTCCTGGGAAAGAGCCTGCGACCCGGCTACTGGTTCTCAGACCGCCGCCTCCTATCTGGGCGATATTGTCGGCGCGAAGGAGGTATTGGCGGGGGTAGCTAAAGAGATTAGCGGCGTCAGGGTCGTTGATGATTATACTCTTGAGGTAACTATAGATGCCCCCCGCTCTTACTTCCTTTACAAAATGACCTATCCTACCGCCTTTGTCGTTGACCGGGATAACGTGGCTTCGGGGAAAGATTGGTGGCATGAACCTAACGGCACGGGCCCGTTTCGGCTTAAGCAGTGGACGGAAAACAAACTGCTGATTCTGGAGAGGAACGAACTCTACTATGGGGAAATGGCACAGGTTGAGCTGGTCGCTTTCCAGTTGTATGCTGGCGTACCCATGAATCTGTATGAGGTGGGGGATATCGACGTTGCGGGGGTGTCCATTCACTATATTGACCGGGT
>CAZHRO010000252.1:0-1975 GCA_964535045.1 uncultured Dehalococcoidales bacterium
AGGCAAAGGAGCGACTGCAAAAGTACGGCCCGAACGAACTGATGGAGAAGGGCAAACGGCCGGCTATTTTGATCTTTTTACGCCAGTTTGCCAGCCCTCTCATCTATATCTTGCTTGCTGCTGCCCTGATAGAGTTTGTGGTAATGCAAAAGCCCACTGATGCCTCGGTCATTCTCGCCGTGGTCTTCCTTAACGCTATTATTGGTTTTGTGCAGGAAAGCCGGGCCGAACGGGCGATGGAAGCTCTCAAACGATTGGCTGTGCCCTATGCCAAGGTATTAAGGCATGGTGCTGTTACCAAGATTTCCGCCAGCCACCTGGTTCCCGGCGATGTCGTCATCCTTGAAGCCGGGGACAAGATTCCAGTTGATGCCCGTCTGATTGAGGCTGCAAGTCTATCAGTGGACGAGTCCATCCTCACCGGAGAATCCGTACCGGTAGAGAAATTTGCCGGCGCTATAGAGGGTGAGGCAACGATAGCTGACATGGGCAATATGGCACATATGGGCTGTGCCGTGGTCAATGGTCGTGGAGTAGCCGTGGTCACAGCTACCGGCATGAATACCGAAATCGGCAAGATTACTACCCAGGTGCAGGAGACCAAGCCCCCACCTACGCCACTCCAGCGAAATGTATCCAAGCTGGGGCGCTACATCGGGATCCTGGTACTCGGCATTATCGGGGGGCTTATTCTCATCGGTGTGATTAAGGGGTACAGCTTCGAAGAGATGTTCACTCTAGCTATAGCCGCCGCCGTTTCAGCCATTCCAGAAGGTCTCTTGGTCATGGTAACCGTAGTCCTGGCTTTAGGGATGAGACGGATGGCCAAAAGGCATGCCCTCATTCGGAAATTGACGGCGGTGGAGACGATGGGGGCCGTTACCGCCATATGCTCGGACAAGACCGGCACGCTAACCGAAAGCGAGATGACGCTACGCCAGGTATATCTTTCCAGCAGAACAATAGAAATCACCGGAGCTGGCTATCGTCCTGAGGGAGAGTTCCTGGAAAACGGTCAAAAACTTGACCCTCAGAATGATGAAGGCCTTCTCCTGGCGCTTAGAATCAGCGCCCTGTGTAATGACTCTACACTGAAATCAGATGGTGCTGAACATCAACTTCTTGGTGATCCTACCGAGGGGGCTTTACTGGTGGCCGCTCTTAAGGCAGGGCTGAACCAGAAGATACTACAGGAGGAGCAGCCACGCCTGGCCGAACTGCCCTTCACGAGCGAAAAGCGCTACATGGCCACTCTCCATTCCTGTCAGGATGGCAAAGCGGTAACCTATGTAAAGGGGTCCGTAGATAGGGTGCTGGCAATGAGCCGGCAGATACTCGAAAATGGTATGGTTCGGGAAATGACCCCCGAGAAAATGGCTGAGCTTGAAAAGAAGAATGTAGAGATGGCATCAAAGGCACTGCGGGTGATGGCGTTAGCCTATGCCAAGTGCGCTCCTGCCCCAGAGCAGCTCTCTCACGAGCATCTTGATGGTGCTCTAACCCTGGTTGCACTGGTGGGGATGATTGACCCACCCCGGCAAGAAGCCAAGAAGGCAATCGCCGACTGCAAACGTGCCGGCATCAAGGTAATGATGATAACCGGGGACCAGAAAGTCACAGCTGTAGCTATTGCCGAAGAACTCGGACTCCCGCCAGGTGAAACGGTGACTGGCTTGGAACTCGCTCAAATGAGCGATGAACAACTCAGCGACAGGATAGAGCGCATCTCGGTCTTTGCCCGCGTTGAACCTATCCACAAGCTAAGAATAGTCAATGCCATGAAGACAAAAGGCTACACTGTCGCTGTCACTGGAGATGGAGTGAATGATGGTCCGGCGCTGAGAGCAGCCGATATCGGAATTGCCATGGGCATTAAGGGCACCGATGTTGCCCGCGAAGCTTCGGATATGGTACTCACCGATGACAACTTTGCCTCTATCGTTGCCGCTGTTGAAGAGGGCAGGGTCATTTTCAG
>CAZHRO010000253.1:0-1967 GCA_964535045.1 uncultured Dehalococcoidales bacterium
GTGCAGAGTGTGCCCGCAGCGGCACAGGATGCGCCCACCGAGTACCCGGGCATTGGCGCACTCGTAAAGCGATCTCCCGTTTCTTCTCCTCTCGCTTCTCATCGCCGTCTCTTCTCCAGCCACTGCCTCACTGCATCGAGGTGGCGGTCCAGGACACCGCGGTGGCTGAGGAGTTTCTCCAGGTCAAAGCAGTTCTCTCCGGGACCCAGGTGTATGACCGGCTTTCCCTCCGCCGCCCAAAGCGCCAGGGCATCATCAAGTGTCATGCCAAGCTTTTCTTCCATCTCCGCCCGAAAACCGTCACAACCGTCACAACTGTCACGGTTAGCTTCAATTTCCTGTGACGGTTTTTCCAGAGCGCCCAAACCGTCACAAAAACCGTCACAAGCTGGCCCCACGCCTGCGTGTGACGGATGTGACAGTTGTGACAGTCTTGTCTGGGATATGGAGTTTTCGATGTTTAGACCGTGCAAAGCGGCCAGCCTGAGCATCTTGTCGTCATCCCAGCAGACAACCCGCCGGCCTGATCCGGGCATCCGGGATTTCGGCAGGCCAAGGCGCCTGACCACCCAGCCGACCTTCTCCGAGTTAAGCGGCGGCGCCTCCTCGTCCAGCTGATTGGCCCTGTCGGCGATGGCCTGCGAGGTCAGCTCCTCTCCATCCCGGTGGAGCTCGATTATCGCCGCCAGCACCCGGCCGGCATTGCTCTCCTGGCGCCTGGTAAAAAGATTTTGCTGGAGACGGCGCACGAAGTCGGCCAGGGTTTCCGCCATGCTGTGGTCGCCGTTGAGCATGGCTTTCAGGGGGATGAGTATCTCCTGCAATCTCGGCTGCAGGTCCGGCTCAAGGAGGTCGTTGCCGAAGGTCTTGCCCTTGAGACGGAAGAGGTTGGCCAGGCGGAAGGTAAGGAGCTTAGCGCGAAGTCCGGCCACCTCGATTTCAAATGATGCCGGCAGCACCCTGGGGATATCATCCCTGGTGAGCGGCATCATCTCGGCAGTGAGGCAGCGGCTCTCCAGCGCCTCATCCTTGAAGGGGTAGCGGGTAGCGATTAGCTTGGGGCCGAAGACCTGGTAGCTCCGCGGGTACCACCGCCCGTTTTCCTTGTCGGCCCTCAGCACCGGCATGCCGGGGCGGTAGCCGTTGTTCAGGAGCTTGACCATCTCCACCCAGGCGGCTGAGTCCTTGAAGTCGGCCTCGTCCAGCACCAGCGTCCCCCGGAACTGCTCCAGTATGCGGAAGATGGGCGCCGGCGTCGTTGCGCCGGAGGCGAAGATGGGCCGAAAGCAGATGGCCCCCACCACCTGCAGGAAGCGGGTCTTGCCCGAGCCCCAGTCGCCGATAACCCTCAGATAGGGGATGGACGGGGCAAACTCGTAGACCCAGGTCAGCAGCACATAGAGTGAGGCTATCTCCTCAAAGTCGGTGGGGAGCTCCAGGTAGCGGTGAATGAAATCTCTTACCTCGCGAAAGAGCGAAGCCTGTGAATCATAAGGGGTGGCTGTGGTGGCAAAATGCACCACCTCACCCACCAGCGGGTCGCTCGTCGGCAGGTAGGTCAGCTTTCCTGTCTCAAAGCGGTAGGCCTTGCGCACCGAGCGACCGTCGCTTATCACGAAGCAGCGCTCGTCATCGCTGACCACCATCTCGCCGATGGTGCCGTCGGGAAGGATGAAGCCGGAGACCTGCCGCTCCCTGTCCTCCATATCTTCCGCATCAAGCTCCCCGGCTAGCCTCTCCGCATCCTCCAGGGAGTAGCGGATGAGGTAGTCGTCGATGCCTGTCTTGGCCTGGCCCTCAAGCTGGGGGAGCTGGATAATCCTTATCTTGCCGCCTTTGCGTTCCAGATGCTCGGCGAGGTACCGCAAGGCTCTTCTCACCGGCTCCTTGGTGACGATATCCGAGTCGAAGGCAAGGTAGACCGTCCGCCCTTTGAGAGCGATGTAGTCCCAGTCGGCAAGGAAGGT
>CAZHRO010000254.1:0-1960 GCA_964535045.1 uncultured Dehalococcoidales bacterium
ATTTGTTACCTCCTTCACCAGCATTCAGAGATGCCGGTGGAATCGCTCAACTACAACCGGATTCCGTTTCCTCACCTGCGGTTCCAGTAGATTGCTGTTGCGTGACAGCAAGACGGTTAAAATTACCTTGGCCGGTTTGTCCTGTATCAACAGAGGACTGGCAATCGCCACCAGCCCCTCGTCCTCAATATCATCCAGTAACGTGACCTGTTCGACCAGATGGGCTTTGCCTTCTCTTATCGTCATCTCAACGAGTGAACCCGGAGCCACCGCCCGGTGTTTCCGCGGGAAAAGGCCATCGAGTCCACAGACATTAGCGTCGGGGTCGAGGTAATTGCTGCCTCCGGTCCAGTAGGTCACCCTCCAGTTGCCATCCGGGTCCGGTTCATACATGCCTGCATAGAAAAAAAGTTCACCCTGTAGCACCTCACCAATTCTCAGGAGCACCTGCGAGCAGCTCTTGGAATAGTAGTTTGCCAGGTCAATAACATCAAAGCCTGTTTCATACACCTTCCTGGTGAAACTTTCTCTTGGCAACAACACCGCAGTGGCAAATTTGTTGGCAGCAACATGCAGGGCGCTCGTCTTAAGAGGGCTATAGTCATGGCACACACGGAGGAAAGCACGCTCCATGATTTCCCTTATCTCATGGAGGATTGTGTTTTGGGTTCCGCTGACGGTATCCCCATCTCTAATGACGATGTTTTCAATGCCGTCGACCGTCTGGTTATACCCCCTGAGGTTGTACGGCATTTCGTCTGACCTTTTCACCTTCAAACCGCAGCAATGGGCCACGGTTTGAAGGGTTATTATCGTTGGTGGTAAGTTCCTGAGATAATAGCGCCTGAATTCATCTGCTTTCTGCTCTTCTGTTGCTTTATCCGGACTGCCATATTTGCGGACGAGGTGATGACAGAAATGCCGGAGTTCGGGCGGCTTTATCATCTGTCTATTCTCCCGTTATCAGTTTTCTTCCCGTGGCCTTCTCGTAGACCTCCACGATAAACCGCTTAACGTCCGTCGTTACCTCTCCTGTTATGCGAGTGCCAAACCTGAACTGCGGGTCGCTTATCGCGAAGCGATAGGCCCTGTCCACCTCGTCCTCCTCACTTGTTGCCTGCTTGACCTGTTCAACGTCGTCAAGGTAACCCGCTGCTTTTAGCAGATCCCTGATCGAAACGTCATAAGCAGGGGCCAGCTTTTTCAATACTTCCGGTCCGGGAGGTTTCCTCCGCCGGTTCTCTATCTGTGTAAGGTAGGAGACAGAGACCCCGGTCTTCGCCGCCGCCTCCCTAAGAGACATCTTCTGCCGTTCACGCAACCTTCGCAGGTAATCCCCGAAGTCACCCATCTTGACGCTCCTTCTGTAGTAGCACTACTATAACACACATTGTGCTACTTGTCAACTACTTTTTGAGACATTTTGTGCTACTGATAGGGACAAAAACCCGTTGACTCGACCGTAAGGGCTGTATTAGTATTGTGTTCAGAATATACTACTGGAGTATTACTAGGATGCTCAGGGTGGAACTGAAACGCGACGTCCTGGAGAAAAACCTCATCCGACAGAACTGCTCCAAAAAGGAATTAGCCTACCGTATCGGAGTCTCCCGTAGCTATCTTTCGGCAATATGCACCGGCCGAATACAACCTTCCCCCGGCATGCGACAACGGTTTCTCGAGTATTTCAACTGTTCCTTCGATGACCTGTTCTTGATCAGGGATGGAGAAGAATGCAAAACAGATTAACACCGGAGCAGCAGAGGTCTTATGAAAACGGCGTCCGCATATTCGCCAGGTGGATAGCGCGGGCTTATGTCAAAGATATTTTGGAGCAAAAGCTGATATTGAATGAATCTGGAATTAGTAAGAAGGAGGACTATCATGCCGATCAAAGGTGTAAGCGAGGTAGTCAGGCTACCGAGACTGGGGAAAATAAGGCTGGGGGTTAAGAGAGAAA
>CAZHRO010000255.1:0-1957 GCA_964535045.1 uncultured Dehalococcoidales bacterium
CTGAGAGGAAAACAGGGAAAGTAAATCTCCGCTCTGGTTATGCCAGCCGACAGTACTATAATGGCGTAGGAACCCTCTATTTCCTTGAGCACCGCCTCGACAGCTCCTTCCAGGCTGCCGTGGTAATACTCTTCAATCAGGTGAGGGATTACCTCGGTATCAGTCTTAGAGCTGTCAACCATACGGGCATGAACACTACAGGCCTACATTTTTAAGGCGCACCACTAATGTGGTATAAACTCTACAGGGCAATAACTCGAATGAGGTTAACATTATGGAAAATGATAACCCAGATACCCCGACTGACAGGATAGCCGAATTGATTCTAGCGGCTGAGAGGATTGTCGTTTTTACCGGGGCGGGAGTCAGCACCGAATCAGGTCTCCCCGATTTCCGCAGCCCCGGCGGCATCTGGGACCGCTTTGACCCCGATGATTTTACCTATCAGAAGTTTATCAGGCACCACGAAACCAGAAGACTCTGGTGGCAGTTAATTCGAGAAGGAAGCCTGGATACTCAAATTAAGCCAAACCCCGCCCACCATGCCATCGCTGAGCTGGAAAGGTTAGGCAAGCTGGACTCGGTCATCACCCAGAATATCGATAACCTCCACCAGGCGGCGGGAGTACCTGATAATAAGATATTCGAGCTGCACGGTAATCTCAAATGGGCGGTATGCCTCAGTTGCGGCCGGCGCTACCCCTTTGAACAGGTCAGAATCAAGCTGGACGAGGGGAAAGATGCGCCGCAGTGTGCGGTATGCTCCGGTATCCTGAAACCCAACATCGTCTTCTTCGGCGAGCCGTTACCTGAGGGTGTATTTGAGGCAGCAAGCCGACACGCCGAGGGGGCTGACCTGTTTATTGTAATTGGCTCAACCCTGATTGTCTACCCGGCGGCTGATATTCCAGCACGAGCCTTCAGTTCAGGAGCCAAACTGGTGATTATCAATCTCAGCCCCACCCCGATGGACCACGAAGCCACCGTACTGGTCAGGGCTAAGGCCGGGGAAACGATGGCCAGAGTAATGGAACGGGTTAGAAAGAGAACCGGCCCCTGATGCCAAGCAGGCAAATTATGACTACCCTCGGCTACCGCACCCGGGTGACGGCCACCCAGACACCCAGAGCCAACGCCAGCAGGCTTATAACCAGGCTCGACGGAACAAACCACCAAGACCAGGGCCCCCAGGGAGGAAAGACACTAATCACAAAGCTGATGACGACACCGGTGCCCGCAATAAAGGCTAACCACCGGCCGCGCTTGCGATTGACCGAACGGCTAACTACCTCCCCGATAGCATACCCAAACCCAGCCGCCAGGAGGAAATTGAAGTAAGGGAAACCCATCACCGATCTAACTGCCCACCAGGCGGCACCACAAGCAAAAGCCATACCTGCCGCAGCAGCCGCTGCTAGCAGATAGTACCTGGTTGTGATGTGGAAGGTCGGCAGCTTCTGCAACTGAGCACAGTCCCGACAACGGGCACCCACCGGCGTCTGGACTAAACACCTAGGGCATATCGGCTTGCCGCACTTACCACACCGTAGATTAGTTTCAACATCAGGATGAGTGGCACACTTCATCTTCTACTACCCGCCAACCTTTCCCGCTCTTCCTGCTGCTTAAGGACTAAAGCCATCCAGGCTTCCTTTTCCCTGACATCGCGGTCAAAAAGGAGGCGGTTGAGCAGTGTTTGTCTTCGGCTAATTGAGGTAATACTTACCGGCTGCGGCGCCGTTAATCGCCTGATAACCAGGATAATGAACATTACTAAATAACCCAGGGTCAGAGGAAGTGACCCCACCAATCCCCAGCCAACTAACGGGAAAGCAGCGACAATGATGAACACCCCCGAAGGTAAGCGCTTGAGATAGGCACTAATCGCGGCAACCGCCCCGTAGCCAACCGCAACCAGCAGTGAAGTCTCCCAGGGAACTAGATTATTTACTAAAGG
>CAZHRO010000256.1:0-1954 GCA_964535045.1 uncultured Dehalococcoidales bacterium
CCTATGTACTGGTAATATTTTATCATGCCTGTCAATAGTCTGGCGGGGGGGGAGTCTCTTCCAATACAAGCTGTGACACGCCGCCACCATTCATACCAGTATGACTAGCGCAGGCCGCTATTATGCCATCCCAGGCACTCATTCGACTCCCAATTCCCGCATGAACTGGGCTGTTTCTTCAGGCAGGGCGGTATTGATGTTGATGCCAGACCCGATCTCGAATCCGGCCACCTCAGTGAGCCGAGGAATGATTCTTACGTGCCACAGGTAATAATTCTTGTTCTCGCCCCCCACCGGCGCGGTATCAATAACATAGTTGAAGTCAGGGTTATTAAGTCCCCGATACAGCTTGAGCAGGATTGCCCGCAGGACACGGGCCAGGTCCTTTAGGTCTTCTGCCGAAGCATTGCTAAAGGAGGCTTGATGTGTCTTTGGCACAACCCAGGTCTCAAACGGCTGGTGGGAGGCAAAGGGATGAAAGACGCCAAATCTTTCTGTCTCCATCACTACCCGCTTGCCCGCCTTAAGTTCGTGGTCTAACAAGTCAGAATATAGGCATCGGCCGGTATTGTCGTAATGACGGACAGCCACTTCGTATTTCATTCTGATATGCTTTGGTATAACGGGGGTGGCTATCAACTGTGAATGGGGATGTTCGAGTGAGGTACCTGCCGACGGGCCCTGATTCTTAAAGATGATGAGCAATCTTACAAAGGGCAACCGACTGAGAGCATTGTATCGTTCCTGATAGGCACGCAGAACTTCCTCTATTCCGTCGTCTTCCATCAAAGCGAGGGGTCTGTTATGCTCTGGAGTTTCCACGATTACCTCGTGGACTCCCACACCATCCATGCCAAGAAAGAAACCTTCTTCCTCTCTTCTCTTGGTGCTGCCCTCGGGCGTGAGGGCAGGGAACCGGTTGGTAAAGACCCTAACTCGCCAGCTCCCCGTTTTTTCATCTCGGTATGAGAGGGTCTCAGGCTGAGTCATAGCCTCGTTGCCGGGGCAGAAGGGGCAGGACCTCGAGAAAGCCGGCTGCTCAGGCTTAGCTTGCTGGCGCATGAAGTCGCGGGGTCTTTTAGCCCTTTCTCTGGCCATTATGACCCACTCTTCAGTTGCAGGATCCTGCCTTATCTCAGACACGTTCTCGCCGCCTTTGTTGTAAGCCCCTCAAAATTAGATAATACGGGGAGTTCTACCTTAGCAATCTTTTGCAAGGTCACAATCTCTGACTATGACCAGTCAATCTTGTGCACCTTAAGTAAATTCGTAGACCCGGTCTCCCCTAACGGGATACCGGCGGTAATCACTATTAAATCACCTGGTTTTGACAGTTCGAGGTCTTTGGAAAGCCTGGACGCTGTAGTAAATAGCTCATCTACCGATGATGGGCTGCCTTGTTGCAAAGGGTAAACACCCCAGCGCAGAAGTAATCGCCTGGATACAATGCTATTGGGAGTTATCGCCAGGATGGGCACTCTGGGACGGTATTTCGACACTCGCCCGGCTGTGCTTCCGGACTGGGTAAAGGCAACAATCGCCGCCGCACCTAGGCTGTGCGCCGTATTGCAAGCATTATAGCTTATGATTTCGTCTGTCTGAGGCTCGAGCCAGCTGCCTCTCTCGGTTAACATCTGCTCGTAGGGCAGTTTCTTTTCTGCTTCCACTGCGATTTTCGCCATCATCCTCACCGCCGCTACCGGATATTTCCCGACGGAGGTTTCAGCCGAGAGCATGGTAGCATCCGTACCGTCAAATATGGCGTTGGCTACATCCGTAGTTTCAGCCCGCGTCGGGCGCGCTGAACTCACCATTGACTCCAGCATCTCAGTGGCGGTAATCACTGGCTTTCCTGCCCGGTTGCACTTCCTGATAATCTCTTTCTGTACCAGCGGTACTCTCTCCAGTGGGATGTCCACACCAAGGTCTCCCCTCGCTACCATAATGCCATCAC
>CAZHRO010000257.1:0-1931 GCA_964535045.1 uncultured Dehalococcoidales bacterium
TCGGCTTCGATCCAGCTCACAACATTCCACCTCTCGGCTTCAGCCCATCGCATCTCTCGGCTTCAAAACATCTCATTCCAGGTCAGTTCTCGGCTTCAGCACTATATTTCATCCTAATCTTCGTATTGAGTAGGTGTAGCGCCCCCAGCCCTGGCTGCGCTCCTGGCCCATTCCATGAACACCGCCATACTCTAAGATGGCATCGAGGATATCGTCCTCAATAACCCCGTCATCAAGGACGTTAAGCTGAAATACCAACACAGGCTTCTCTAGATAGTCCACGAACTTGATGGTTGACCTGGGGCCCTGCCGGGTCATGACCTGTATAAAGCGCTGCACAGTGCCGCCTGCCTCCTTGGCCTGCTCTCCATTAACCATGAGGGGAATGACGTCCGTCATGACGTAGACTTTGTTAGCCACCTTAGCCTTTAGAGCCTTTACCTCCGGCCGAATAGCCTCCTTTATCTGATTAGCGCAATCCTTGATGTGGCCGCGGACGCAGCGCCCTTCATAATAGAGACCATCCTCATTCCTGCAAAAGGTTGCCCAGCCGTACTTCAGCTCTTCCTCATCCTCTTGAATCCCCACCTTCTCCGCAACCTCGTCAGCGAGTTCATCCAGAGGGATAAAATCCTCCGGTAGTTTTGCCGGCATGCGGTTCTCCAGCATCTTCTCAATCTCTTCCCGTGTCCGGGGAAGAGACGCCGCAAAGTACCCCGTCATCCTCAACTCCACCTCATACTTTCTCCACATCATTTCAACCCCCTTTCTCTCTTAATTGCTTCGTAAGCCGCCAGCACCATCTGCAGCAGGCAGCTTGTCCCATCTACACCCGATGTGTCCGGGTGCAGCTTACGCACCAGCTCCCGGTACCGCCTCTTCACCTCCTCATCAGACGCAGACTTATCCAAACCTAAAATGCGGTAGGGATCAAAAGCCGACTGGCTTCTTACCGTACCGAGCAAACCGGTAAAGTCCACGCCGCTTGACCTGAGAAACTCCATAAACCTTTGTGGGTCAAAGGCATCCCTCATCACCGAGTCAACATAACCTTCTACGGTTTCCTGGAACTCCCCGCACCACTCTTTACCGAGCCTGCTGAGGTCGCTTATCCAGGCTCTATAAAGCTCGTCGAATTTCTCAGTCATACTCCAGCCGCCTTACTACTCCCCTTCCACTTTTCTGTAGAGCTCACTTTTCCAATCCTCTAAATCCACTTCAGGAGCATCTTTAAGTTTACTTCCACAGCCAAGGCAGGTATCCCTCGTGCCGGGGTTAAGCCTATAGCACTTGAGGCATACCTTAGGCTTAGGCCTCTTGGCCGCTACTTTTTTCATTAGTCTTCCCTCCTTTAACCACTGCTTTAGCCAGGAGTAGTTGACCGATAGTCCCCTGGCCTGTATTCGGCATAGCACTTGAGGCAGATAGGAAAGTTCCTCAGAGTGCTGTAGTCAAGAGACATGGCAAACTTATCGCCCGGTTTTATTGTCGCGCCGCACTTGTGGCATTTGTGCTCCTGCCTGGCTGTCTTGATTGCTTTCGATGAATCTCTATACTCCAGCGCAGTTATAGACATACATTCCCCTCCTCAAAACAAAGCTAGCTGTCTTCCTTTAGGCGTCATCCGTCGTAATACCTCTTCTCGCGACCATGGTGGGGGAACCATCGACTGTCTCCTCAGATGACACCGCTGACACAAGGCCATCAGGTTTCTCGGCGAACAATTAGCCGGGTTAAAGTCCAGGTGATCCACTGTAAGAATATAAGGTGGTGGGCCGTGCTCTGCGCCGCAGACCTCACACTTCCAGCCAGCCTTCTCCTTGACATCCCTGGCTATCTCCTCCCAGTTTTTCGGATATAAGTGCCTGTGCCTCACAAACCAATTACTCATAGCTAACCATCCATCGCCGCGCCGACCGGGTTTACCCCTC
>CAZHRO010000258.1:0-1921 GCA_964535045.1 uncultured Dehalococcoidales bacterium
TTATTTCTATGGGGCCGGGTATGGTCTGCGGTGGGTCATAACCAGCGCCAAGCTTCGCCTTGTCTTTGGGAACGAAAATCTGAATCGTCAGTTGGCGTAATGTGCCAATAGCACTCAGAATGGTGCCGTGGCGAACGCCGTTATCCTCGCAGACCTTCTTGAGCCCGGTCATCAGGTCTGTCCCCGGCAGTAACCTTAACGGTACCACCCGGCTCAACCCGCCAGATACATACTTTGCTCTAACTTCTGTCATAGCCCTTTCTCCTTAAAGTGATTGTGCGGTGAGACGCTGGTCGCTCGCAAAGGATTACTTTAATCAATCGACTTTGCGCTTGTCAAGAGCCTGCGTCATGATTGGCAGGGCTATTAGCAATTGCGGGTAGGCTTTCTTTCGGGACGGCTGGGGTTGGGAAGTTGCGGGGAACGGCCCCTGGGTCTGCCTCGGACAGGAGGCAGACATAAGCGCTTCACCGAATTGACTTGATTTTCGGCTTGACTGGCGATATAGAATACGCATAAGCCACTTTAAATTACAAGACGTGGCTTCTATTTTACCAAGTGCCTTAGTTATCTTGCTCACAGGACATGCCCACCGTTCCAGTATTGCCTGCCGGCTAGCTACTGCCTGATTTACTAGACAATCTCGCTTACCGCTTGGATTAGGTCGTCCTCATCCGGCATCCAGACCTTTTCCAGAGCCGGGCTAAACGGGACCGGCGTATTCGGAGCGCATACCCTCTTTATTGGTGCCTTAAGATAGGGGAAAGCCTCCTCACCAACTACGGCTGCAATCTCGGCCGCAGCGCTGCCAGCCTTGGGTTCTTCGTCCATGATCGCCAGCCTGCCCGTTTTCTTCACCGAGTTAATAATCGTCTCTTTATCAAGAGGAGCCAGGGTTCGAGGGTCAACAACCTCCACGCTTATTCCCTTTTGCTGAAGCTTTTCGGCGGCTGACAAAGCCCGATGAACCATCAGTGCGGTGGCGACCACCGTAACATCACTGCCCTGCCTCTTGATATCCGCCTTACCCAGAGGTATAGTGTACTCCTCCTCCGGTATTTCACCTTTGACACCGCTAAATATCAGGTTCTTGTGTAGAAAATAAATCACCGGGTTATCGTCTCTAATAGCCGACTTAAGCAGACCCTTGGCATCATACGGCGTGGCCGTTACCACAATCTTGAGCCCGACAATGCTCATGAGCATGCCGTCAATACATGACGAGTGCTCTCCAGCGGCCGAGATACCACCACCGCTGTAGGTCATAATGGTAACCGGTAGTTTTACCTTCCCCCCGGTCATGTACCTTGACTTACACAGCGCGTTCATTATGTCAGACATGCAGACGCCTAAAAATTCAGCGAACATTATATTGGCAATCGGCCGCACTCCCGTGCTCGCTGAACCGATGGCGGCGCCCATGATTGCCGTCTCCGAAATTGGCGTGTCCAGCACCCGCTCAGCTCCGTACTTTTTATATAACCCCTGAAACTCACCCAGGGGGGCGCCCCAGGCTCTTACATCCTCGCCCATGATAAATACGTTCGGGTCTCTCGCCATTTCTTCATCCACGGCTTCGTTTATCGCCTTGATATAGGTTAGTTCTTTCATTCTCTTACCTCCGTAACCTCCTTTGGCTATTCAAGCATAGACGTCGGTCAGGACTTCTTCGGGGTCGGGCCACGGACTTTCCGTAGCGAACTTCGCCGCCCTATCCATTTCCTCCACCGCTTCCTGGTGGATTCTATCCGCTTCCTTACCTGTCAGTAGCCCCATTTCAATAAGCTTCTTTCTGAATCTAGGGATGGGGTCTTTTTTCTTACACTCCTCAATCTCACCCGGTTTGCGGTAGGTTTCCTGAGGGTCTCCCTCAAGGTGGCCGCGCCAGCGGCAGGTATTAGCCACTATCAGGGTAGGGCCC
>CAZHRO010000259.1:0-1891 GCA_964535045.1 uncultured Dehalococcoidales bacterium
CTCTCGGTGCTATCTGCTTGGGTATAAATCCCAGTGTCCCGCAGAAGACAAGGGGGTTTGCCAGATAGCGCTCATCAAAGAGGATGGCCCCGTTAAGGGTGGGTATTCCCAGTCGGTTACCGTAGTCAGCTACCCCGGCTCGGACCCCTTTAAAGATACGTCGCGGGTGCAGTACCCCCTTGGGCAATTCCTGGTGCGGATAGTCAGGTGGGGCGAAGCAGAAGACGTCCGTGTTCAATATCGGCTTGGCGCCCAGACCGGTGCCCAGGGGGTCTCGAACCACGCCGCCGATGCCGGTGGCGGCTCCCCCGTAGGGCTCAATCGCTGAGGGGTGATTGTGGGTCTCGACCTTAAAGCAGAGCGCCCACCGGCCATCGAAATCAATCGCCCCGGCATTATCGACAAAAACGGAGAGGCACCAGGGTTTGTTGAGCTCCTCGGTTACCTTCATGATGGTGTTCTTAATCAGGTTGTCAGTGACTTTCTCACCGAGCTTGATTCGGGCCTTAAAAGTCTTGTGAACACAGTGCTCCGACCAGGTTTGGGCTAGTGTCTCCAGCTCAACGTCGGTGGGATTGCGCCCCTGACTTTGGAAATAAGCGATAATCGCCCGGTGCTCATCCTCGCTGAATCCAAACTGCTCTCTTGCTTGCTCTGTTTCCAGCTCTTTCCGGGCAAATTCGTACTGAGGGCTTTCCGGGAAACCTAATGGCTCCTCGCTTACTACGTGCTGGATGATGGGGTTTACCAGTAGCTTATCGCCTATAGTCTCCAGCTGAGACTTGTCTAGCTCACCTTCAATCAGATACCTCTTGGCGGTCTTAACCGCTTTGACCTCCTCGATACCCAGGTCTTTGAGTGCTTTGAGGACGGTAGCCTCAACCGGGTCGGTGACCCCGGCATTGTAGGCCACCTCGATGCTGTGGGAGTAAGCGGCGGCTTCGTATTCAGGGCGGGGGTGCTGCCCGTACCAGTATTCCTGGGTCACCGGGTCAGCGAGCAGACGATGACAGATAGGCTCCAGCCTGTCTGGGGACAGGTCAGCATCCAGCCAGTAGATGTCGACGATACGGACGTCGGTTACCGAGGTTATGCCGATGTCATGTATGTCCCGTACCAGCCCCATCCCTCTGGCATCAGGCAGACCTTTCTTCAAACTCACTTCGATTCTATGCATTAGTTCAATTTGCCCTGGCTAGGTTTTGGCTAAAGTATAAGAGGGGCAGAAGCCCCTCTGTTCGGATTTTGAGTTCTCGGGTTTACCGGTAATCATACTACGGGCTCAGTAACTCAGTTACGACTTCGTTTACCTCTCGTCCCCCGGCTCTACCCTTAAACTTGGTGATGAGCTGGGGCATGACCTTCCCCTTGTCATGCGGCCCCTGTGCCCCGACCTCGGTAATAACCCGGCGCGCTTCAGCCGCGATTTCTTCCCGGGTCGCCGGTTCCGGTAGGTATTCCTGAAGCACCGCCATCTCAGCCTCTTCCCGGGCCACAAGGTCAGGGCGGTTTCCCTGCTTGAAGGCCTCGATACTCTCACGGCGCTGTTTTACCTCTTTGGCGATAACGCCAAGAATGTCAGCATCACTCAGAGCGGCTTGCTGGGCAATCTCGGTATTCTTGATAGCCGCCATCAGCAGCCGGATAACGGAGCGCCTGAGACCATCCTTTGCCCTTAGCGCCTGCCTTAGGTCGTTCTCTATTTTCTGTTTTAGATTTGCTTCCACTATATTCCCTTGCTCCACTAACTTCTGGACGCCCTGATGGACTTTCGTTTCTTAGCGGCTTTCCTCCGCTTACGCCTCACGCTGGGCTTCTCGTAGTGTTCGTGACGACGCACCTCGGACAGAATGCCATCCTGCTGTACCTTTCTGTTAAACCGCTTGAGCAG
>CAZHRO010000260.1:0-1859 GCA_964535045.1 uncultured Dehalococcoidales bacterium
GGCTGATATGGGGGAACGTACCACACAGGCTTGACCCCGTTCCCAGTGACGCTAAGGAACTCACCTTCACCATTACTCAGCTTAACGAATGGGAAGGACCCTGGGAGTTCAGGATACCACTGGAGTAGTTTAGAGGAGGCATGAGATGATTAAAAAGACAATAGTTGGACTGCTAGTTCTGTTTTTGCTGTCTATGCCAGTTGCTTGTGCCAAAGAGACAGCGCCGTCTCCGACACCTGCACCGGCACCAGCCTCCGTACCTACCCCGGCTCCTGCACCTGCACTGACACCGCCGCGGACTCTAGCACCACCGTCACGGGTAGATGTGGTGGCTGTTTCCGACAAGAACGCTTACCTGCCGGAAGAGCCGATTACGATAGAATTTTCTTTTAAAAATATTACCCCGGAGCCGATGGTAATCAGCCCCAGTCCGCCGGAAATGGAAATAGTCTTGCCTGAAGTAGAAATAACCCCACCGGACACATTAACCTTACAGGCAGAAGTTGTTCAATCGCTTGCTCCCGGCTCGGAGCAGGTAGAATTAGAATCAGGCGAGAACGTAACCTATACTCTGGTCTGGGACCAGCGTGACAGCAACGGGCAGCAGGTGGCACCCGGCTATTACAATCTCAACATAAAAGCTAGGAATATAGGCATTAATGGTAAGGTAGCCGGAGGTATTGGAACTGCAGTCAGGGTACTTATTCAATATCCTCAGGGGGCTATGGAGAAGACCGCCGAAGTTAATCAGTCACAGACGGTAAACGGCCTTACCATCACCCTGGAACGCGTGGAACTGACATCAACCGCAGCCAGATTCTACGCCTTCACCATACCGCCCGACTACATCCCACCGGGTGAGCAGAAGCCCGACATTCTGCCTCGTAGGCTGCCCTACCTGAGAGATATGCGCCCGGTACACGCTACATACACTGTTGACGGCATCTCTAAATACGCCGCAGGGGCCGACCTCGGTATCCGCGGTGACGGGATTACACTGACCTGGGCGCATCCCTTTGAGCCGCTCGACCCGATACCAAGTGATGTCAGAGAGCTTATCTTCATCATCACCCGTTTCGGTGACTGGGAAGGCCCCTGGGAATTCAAAGTGCCGCTGGAGTAGTTGAGATTGTGTGAAGGAGAATAAATGAAAAAGAAATCAATTATTATCCTGTGCGCTTTGGCTCTGGTAGCCCTGATAGTGGTCGTAGCAGGGAAGGATATGTGGTTTGGCGGGTTTCATTTCGGGCCCCCAGAAGTAGGGCCATTGCCGTCGGAGGCAAGCTGGGTGAAAGTGGATGCAACCATAAACGAGGATTCTTACTCACCCGGTGAAGACATCGTGATTGAGCTTACATTCCAGAACAATAGTACGGACGTGTTTCCGATAGAGCCATTTCCTCCGAAAATAATGGTTATGCCTTCCTCAAAGTACGGACTGGTAATACGCGAATTTCCCGAAGGGACAGGAGCCAAGTCTTTAGAACCAGGCGAGGTGGTAAGCTACATGCTGACTTGGGACCAGCGTGATAAAAATGGTCAGCAGGTGCCTGCCGGTGATTACAAGCTTGCGTTAGGCAATATAGACGCATGGAATCAAAGATTCAGGCTAACACTTGATAAACCGGTGGAGATTACTATCATGCCTCCTGGTGAAACGACAAAGCAAATCGCGGATAATTAGATTCAGGAAGTCGCCGGGGTTCCTCTACTTTTGCCTTGGGAGGCTAAAATGAAAAAGCTGATTGTTTTAAGCGTCCTGATTATGACATTAGTGCTATTCATCGGTAGCTGTCGGGATGGGCAGGAACCATCACCTGTGCCTCAGCCCACGCCAAGCCCCGGCCCCGGTCCTTCAA
>CAZHRO010000261.1:0-1854 GCA_964535045.1 uncultured Dehalococcoidales bacterium
CTAAGATTCTGACCACTGAGCATGTAGACCGGATGTCCAGGATATCCAATGTCCAGGATGTGGTATCCAGCATTCGGGAGGTACTGGATATCATTAAGGACACCGAGGCCGGCCGGTACCTTGAAGAGGCTCTGGTTAAGACCTTTGATGACTCGGATAGGTTCTTGTGGTACTACTTTAACGGGTGTCTTGAGCGCCTGGAGTGGTTAAAGCTGTTGCCGGGTGATATGCGTAAAGTACTAAGAGCCTACATGGTGAAATACGATGTCATCAATATTAAAGCTATGTTGCAGGGTATTGCGACGGGTAAGAAAGCTAAATTGATACCGGTAGGTGTTATTCACACCGGCGGGCTACTCGATGAGCTTGCCGGTGCGGGCGGTGCTGATGATGTTGCTAGGGTGCTAACGGCATGCCGGTTGGGGGATTATGCTGATATTCTCAGGGGGTATTCCGAACAGGACCGAAAATCGAGATTTGTGACTGAGGCCAAGCTGGACGGCAGGTATTATGAAAACCTGCTGGCTGCGTGCCGGAGGATATCGGATGGTTCTTTGCTGACTAAGGCCTTCAGCATAATCATCGATATGACGAATCTGGCGCTAATAAGTAGAGCGGTGATTGAGAATATGGGTTCGGGAGCTGACGAGTTTATAATCGGCGGCGGCTACATGATTTCGGATAAGGTAGCCAAGGATGCGCTATCGCATAAACTGGCTGACATACCTCGTGTCATCGGGGTTACGCAATATCGGGAGATAGCCGAGGAAATAGTCGCTGGCTACAGCAGAGCCAGGAGTGTGGCCGTGGTTGAGGAGGTTATTGACAGACACAAGTTTCGATTACTTAAGGAGATGCTGTCCCCGAGGGTGATGACTCCGCTGGTGTTGGTGTGGTATCTGATTGTTAAAGAGGTTGAAATGAGGAACCTGAGGCTGATTCTGAAGGCAACCTTTGACGCTGTCCCCGTAGAAGAAATAAAGGAGTATCTGGTCTCAGCATGATGAATATTAGGCAACTGGAGATAGCGGCTATTGGGGATGAAGACCTGGTTAATGCGCTGAGGCTGTCGGGCGTACGTCGCTATCGGATAATAAAAGAAGGCAGTAGCGAAGAGGTTAGGCAGGCTCTTACCGAATTCGTGAACGAACCCGATGTCGGCATCATCGTGATTCTAGAAGACTACGCACCGTATGTCGAGGACCTAGTTGCTCAAGCCAAAGGGAGGAAAGCTTCACCCGCGGTAGTTATTGAGATGCCGTCAAAATACGGGACGCGTTATGAGGATGTCGCCCGGTACTATAAGGCCTATATCAGGAAATTCATCGGGTTTGATATAGAAATCTAAGAGTGTTCTACGGAGGTGGCAAGACATGGGTAAAATATGGCGGATTTCCGGCCCTCTGGTTATCGGTGAGGATATGAAGGGGACTCAGGTTTATGAGATCGTTGAGATAGGAAGTCAAGGTCTCGTCGGCGAGGTGATTGGTCTTGAGGAAGATAAGGCAATAATCCAGTCCCATGAGGAGACCCTGGAGCTAAAGGTCGGCGAAACGATCAGAGGTACAGGGGCAATCCTGACCGCTGAGCTAGGCCCCGGAATTGTCGGCTCCATCTATGACGGACTGCAAAAATCCCTGACCGTTCTAATGGAGGAGGGCTCGTTTATAGAGCGGGGGGCCAAGGTATTTCCCCTGCCGCGCGATAAGAAGTGGCAGTTTTCACCCACGGTTAAGGTCGGCGACCGGGTTGGCGAGGGGGATATAATCGGAAAAGTTCCCGAGACCCACCTTCTGGAACACCGGATTATGGTGCCCGTCGGTATGAAGGGTGTGATAAAGGAGATACATGAGG
>CAZHRO010000262.1:0-1846 GCA_964535045.1 uncultured Dehalococcoidales bacterium
TAGGGCAGAAAGCTAGCGTAAAGGTTCACGCACACAAATTGAGACATACATTCGCAGTTAATTTTCTGCTGAATGGCGGGGACGTGTTCACCCTCAAAAATATTCTTGGACATTCAACTTTAAAGATGACTTTACGTTATCTTCAAAGTCTTAATGCTAGTGATGCAGTAAAAGCAAATAGGAAATATAGTCCGTTGGATAACTTAGAAAATAAAAAATAAAGGAGGAAAAAATGAAAAGGTATCCAGCAGAACAAATCTATTACGAAATGGACGTGCAAACCTGTCTAGGGAATGAGGAATGCTCAAAGATGGTGGCGGAAGCTCTATCTAAAGTACCTAAAAGGGTAGTGGATAAAGTCCTAAAGAATTGTGCGATTGCTATGCCGAATGCGGACGGAGCGTATTTTAACCATTTGTTGTGCTTCACTGGAAGTCGGACAGCCAGCTTTGGGGGAAAATGTTACAACCCGCTTGGGGAAGCTATAATAACCAAGCAGGGGGTAACACATGGACAGGCATCAGAATAGACGGTTGACAGCGGAAGAAAAGCTGAGGGTGGTGGAGGAGGGGAGGCAATCAGGTGCGGCGATAAGCGAAGTCTGCCGGCGTCACCAGATTCACCATACCCAGTTTTACCGCTGGGAGAGGCTTGCCCGGCAGGGAGCTCTGGAAGCCTTGCGCAACGGTTCGAGAAAGCCAAGGGATGGCAAGCACGAGGAATGGTTACTCAACGAGCTTAACCGCCTGCGCGCCGTGGTCGCCGAGCTTACCGCCGAGAACCTGGCTCTTAAAAGGGGGCTCTTGGTTTGAGACGACACCGGCGCTATTCTGAAGAGGAGAAGAAGGTGTTGCTGGCTACCGTGGAGAGGGCACAGCAGCAGAGTGGCCAGCCGCTTTGCTGGATTCTGGCTGAGATGGGGCTGACCCGCTCCGTGTACTACGATTGGCTGGAGAAAGCAAGAACGGGGAGTCTGGCCGACCGTGTCGTCGTGCCCCGGTCTCCCCTGGTCGCTCTGCCTGAGGAGATAGAAGCGGCTGTGGCTTATGCTGAAGCTCACCCCAGGGAAGGATATCGCCGCCTTACCTGGATGATGGTAGATGAAGACGTGGTCTACCTCACCCCTTCTACAGTCTACCGAATTCTGGACCGGTATGACCTTCTCTACCGCTGGAAACGACCGGAGCCGGGTCAGGGCCGGCGGGTGCCTGAGGCAAGCTATCCTGACGAGGTATGGCATGTTGACCTGATGTACCTCTGGGTGAAGGGGCGGTGGTATTTCCTGGTGAGCATCCTTGACTCCTACAGCCGCTATATCGTTCACTGGGAGCTGGCCTTATCCATGCGTGCCCAGGAGATAGCCGAGATTATAGCTCAAGCTCTGGAGAAAGTTCCGGGCATTAAGCCCAGGATTGTCCGGGACAATGGCTCTCAGTTTGTAGCCAGGGAGTGGCGGGAGGTCATGCGCCACTTTGAGCTGGAGGAGGTTCCTATCAGGGTAAGGCACCCTGAGTCCAATGGCAGGATAGAGCGCTACCACCGCAGCGTGCGAGATGAAGCCTTTGGGGACATCGACGTGCAGGATTTCTATCAGGCCAGGGAGCTTCTCGCGGAGTGGGTGAGGTACTACAACGAGCAGCGGCTGCATTCGGCTCTAAAATACCTGAGGCCCGTAGACTACTACCGCGGTAATCCGGAGGCACTACTGGCTGAGCGGAAGAGGAAACTCCAAGAAGCCGCTGCCAGACGAAGGGAGGTGAACCAGGGCTATGAGTTGACGAAAATCGGTGGCGGGTTGTAACATTTTGCCACCATCGATTTGTCCGAAAACGACTGAAGCATTACA
>CAZHRO010000263.1:0-1826 GCA_964535045.1 uncultured Dehalococcoidales bacterium
CAGTGGTGGAGCCGCCTCCTTTTGTCAGCCGTGGTGGCGTCAAGCTTGACCATGCCCTTAGTGAGTTTGGGCTTGATGTCTCGGGTAAAGTGGCGGTTGACATTGGAGCCTCGACCGGTGGTTTTACCGATTGCCTGCTTAAGCGGGGAGCCCGCCGGGTCTACGCCGTAGACGTAGGCTATGGTCAGCTGGACTACCGTCTGCGGCAGGATGGCCGGGTGGTGGTGATGGAGAGAGTAAATGCCCGTTATGCTATCGCGGTTGCTGAGAAAGTGGACTTGGCGGCGATTGATGTGTCGTTTATCTCAGTGGTAAAGGTGATACCTTCGGTGGCTGAACTCCTTAGGGATGATGGTTACCTGCTGGTACTCCTGAAACCCCAGTTCGAAGCTAAAAAGTCGGAAATAGGTAAGGGGGGTGTAATTAGGGAGCCTGCGGTGCACGCCAGGGTAGTGGGGCGCTTTGTCAGCTGGGTGGCTGGTCGTGGTTTCAGATTGCAGGGACTGGTGGCATCGCCAGTACTGGGTGCTTCCGGCAACAGGGAGTTCTTTGTGTTATTGCGGCTGAAGTAATTGCAGAAGGGGGCATTCGTTATTATTGGCGTGGGGAAAGAACGGGCGATTTTGAGAGTTTTGGGGGGAGGCAGTAGTGATTAGCCGTGAGGCTGCTTTTGAAGATTGCCGGGCGAGTCTACCTGCCGGATGAGGTTGGTTCCTACCCGACGGTGTGTGTCTGCCATGGTATCCCGCACAGTAGCCCGGACGCAAGCTCTGATGTTGGTGCCAGAGGCTATCCGCTGCTGGCGGAAAGGATCTGCCGCGAGGGGCTGGCGGTACTGCTCTTTAACTTCAGAGGGACCGGTGACAGTGAGTGTAATTTTGACATTCTGGGGTGGAGCCGGGACCTTGGGGCAGCCCTTGATTATCTCGGGACGTTGCCTGAGGTTAATCGGTCTCGGCTGTCGCTTCTTGGCTTCAGCGGTGGGGCGGCGGTCTCGGTATGTGTCGCGGCGCAGGATAGGAGGGTGTCTTCGGTAGCTGCCTGTGCCTGCCCGGCAGAGTTTGCCTCTTTCCTCACCGAGCCGGAAGAACCGCAGTCTATTATCGACCGTTTTCGGCGCATCGGTATCATCAGAGATAAGGGCTTTCCATCTTCTACCGAGGATTGGCTGGATAACTTCAGGCTGGTTAGCCCGGTTAACTGTGTTGCCCGGATTAGCCCGAGGCCGTTGCTGCTCGTGCACGGAAGTCAGGACGAGACTGTGGATGTGAGTCATGCCTATAAGCTGTATGCTCAGGCCGGGGAGCCCAAGCAGATAGCCGTAATTGATGGGGCGGGGCATCGGTTGCGGCAGGATGCACGGGCGATCGCGATTGTTATCGACTGGCTGAAATCTCAAGCTAGGAATAGCACGTAGCTGGCTCCCCGGAACTCATTGAGCTCGTCGTAGCTGCGCTGTATATCTGGCCTTAACCCTTTTACCTCCTAGCGTACTAGGACGGCGCGGGCGGGAGCACCCTCAGCCCCTTTAAGCTTCAGGGGCAGGCAGAAGAGGGTGTATTTCCCCGGGGGAACATCTTTAAGGTTGATGCCCTCTAAGATTAGTATCTCGTTTCCCAGCAGCCTGTGATGTATGGGAAAGTCTTCATCCCCGAATTTGTCAACGGTGGTGTAGTCAATACCGACCAGGCCTACTTTTCTGTCAACACAGAGGTCGGCGGATTCAGGTGACATATAGACAAACCTTTCAGAAAACACCCCGCTCGTGCTCTTACCGCTGGTCGAATTAGCTGTCTTAAGGAGCAGGGCATCACCCGAGATCGGAA
>CAZHRO010000264.1:0-1803 GCA_964535045.1 uncultured Dehalococcoidales bacterium
GTAGAACGACTCTTGAGGCGACTTCGGCTTGAGCATGAGCACCTCCCACCGATTTGTTACCCATATTTTATCATGCATTTAGCCTCAAAAAACGTATTTCACCAAGAGAAAGGGGTGACTTTTTCGGCAGTCTCGGAATGTTACACGGTAGTGGCGGCAGTGCCTCTTGACAAAAAGCTTTCGGTCATAGTAGAATGTGGGGCATTTGCAAGGATTATAAGAGAACATAATTGACTTTAGTAGTCAGAAAGGGGGTTAAAATGACTTCACAGCGAGCCGGGGTTCTGGTTGTCGATGATGAGCCAAGCGTAACTGATTTGCTTTCTGCTGCCTTGGAAGAGGAGGGGTACACTTGCATTACGGCTGCCACTGGAGAGGAGGCTCTGAAGAAATTAGCAACGGACAATGTTGACGCGGTGTTACTGGACCTAAGGTTGCCGGGTATATCCGGCATGGACGTGCTCCGAACAATAAAATCAACTTACCCCAGAACTGCCGTCGTCGTGGTGACCGGTATGGGGGACGCCGAAACCGCGGTTGAAGCGATGAAGATTGGGGCAGTGGATTACATCACCAAGCCCTTTGAAGTTGAAAGGGTAAGCCACAGCGTAGAGGCAGCCTTACAAGCAGCGACTATCTGGGACAGCAAATCAGTTGCTCAGGTGGAAGCTGCAGAGACGAGTGACGAAGAAGCAGATTGGACACGACGTCTTGATGACATCGCCGAGGGTGTAGAAGCCAGAGCGGATTCGCTCACCGGTCACGCAATGACCATAACGGTAATTGAGAGGACGATTTGCATCGCCCGGAGCCTGGAAATACCTGAAGACCAGATAGTGAAATGGGCAGATGACAGGCGAAAACATATTGAGCGAATCGGTATTCTGGATTCACTCTTAGAAAGACTGGAGCAAACCCCTGTCGCCCAACGTGCTTGAGCTTTGCCAGCGTGGTGGCAGAGCCAGCAGGGTCACAGATTGAGAGGCTAGAGACAATATGCCACAACTTATGACTGTAGAAGAGCTGGGGGATTACCTGCGTTTCAACAAGAAAACCATCTACAAGCTACTCAAGCAAGGTAGTATCCCGGCAATCAAGATAGGTAACAAATGGAGATTTGATAAAGAAGCAATCGATAGTTGGCTGCGTCAAGGTACAAAAGGAGTGAAGAGTCGCATCCTGGTTATTGATGACGACGAGCTAATCAGGTCTCTTTTTAAGGAAACCCTGGAAGAGCAGGGGCATAAAGTAGTAACTGCCAGTACCGGCGCTGAAGGTATCGAATGTGTCAAGCAATGGGACTTTGACCTGGTCTTCCTTGACCTGAAACTGCCCGAAACTGACGGTGCCGAACTTCTCAAGCAAATGAGGCTTGCCAAGCCTGAACTGCCGGTCACGATCATCACCGGTTATCCCGGTAGTGAAATGATGGAGAGGGCACTTAAGCAGGGTCCCTTTGGAGTTATGAACAAGCCATTCGATAGCCCGGACATTATTAATGCCGTTAGTAGCTTTCTAAAGACCAGACAGCCGAAGAGGTAAACTGGCAAAGGAGACCGTCACGAAAGACAGAGTCTAATACTGATGCCAGCACCAGGGCAATACCAATCGTTATGATTAGTGTCAGGACTAATAAACTTGACCAGGACTACAGCCGGGAAATAGGTGCTGATGGCTATCTGGCCAATAACCCGTAGGGCAGGGTTCCACCCGTTTACCCGTGGGTGAATGCAGTTTCCTGAATGCCAGCATGGAATAGGACTTATGAACAGGTTTGAAGTTTTTCAAATATGTGTACCCGGC
>CAZHRO010000265.1:0-1800 GCA_964535045.1 uncultured Dehalococcoidales bacterium
GGTAGCTACCAGTCTTGCCCTTTCTCTGAAAGAGAAATACGATGTGCAGCTTCTTGACTGCGATGTGGAAGAACCCAATGACCATGTCTTCCTGAAGCCCACTATTACCCACAGCGAAGCGGTTTCTATCCCGATACCTAGAGTAGATGAGGGCAAATGCACCCACTGCGGCAAATGTGCTGAGGTCTGCGCCTACAATGCTATTGCTGTGACAAAGCAGAAGGTGCTTGTCTTTTCCGAACTGTGCCACGGCTGTGGCGCCTGCAGTTATCTTTGCCCGGAAGAGGCTATTAGCGAAGACAGAAACGAGATAGGTGTCATCGAGATGGGTAATTCAGATGGCGTGGACTTTGTTCATGGTAGGCTTTCTATCGGCCAGCCGATGGCAGTGCCTATCATCAGAAAGGTCAAAGAACACGCTAACCATCACGGAGCGGTTATTATAGATGTTCCTCCGGGGACATCGTGTCCAGTAGTAGAAGCAGTTAAGAATAGCGATTTCTGCCTTCTGGTAACCGAGCCCACACCATTCGGGCTTAATGATTTAGTTCTGGCAGTAGAGACGGTGAGACAGCTTAACATACCCTATGGCATTGTCCTTAATCGCGCTGGCGTGGGCGATGGAAAAACAGAAGAATACTGCCGCAAGGAGAACATACCAGTCCTGCTTAATATTCCTCTGGATACGGAGATTGCTTACCTGTATTCTCAGGGTACTGCTCTGGTCGAGGGAATGCCACAGTGGAAGGATAGTTTTCTCGGTCTTTTTGATAAAATCAGGGAGATACTAGATGAAAGAAGTAGTAGTCTTAAGCGGTAAAGGCGGGACAGGCAAGACCAGCGTGGTGGGTTCCCTAGCAGCTCTGGCACAGAACAAAGTACTGGCTGACTGCGACGTGGATGCCGCTGACCTTCACCTGTTGCTTAACCCTTCAGTTAAAGAGAAAAATGAGTTCTGGAGCGGGCAAGTTGCCTTCATTGACCAAGAAAAATGTACTCAGTGCGGCCTGTGCCAAGATGTGTGCCGTTTTGAAGCAATAAGGGATTTTGAGGTTGACCCTATCTCCTGTGAAGGCTGTGGTTTTTGCTCCCATATATGCCTGGTTGAAGCTATCACGATGAAGGAAAGCCTCTCCGGGCACTGGTTTATCTCTGACACCAAATACGGGACTCTGGTTCACGCCCGGCTGGGGATAGCCCAGGAGAACTCTGGCAAGCTGGTAGCCCTGGTAAGGCAGCAGGCCAAGCAAGTTGCGGAAAGAGACAGCCTTGATTACATTATCGCTGATGGCCCGCCAGGTATTGGCTGCCCGGTCATCTCATCCCTATCCGGTGCCAACCTGGCTCTTCTGGTTACCGAGCCGACGCTATCGGGGATACATGACCTGGAGAGGGTGCTTGGCGTCTGCCGCCACTTCGGCGTTCCGGCTCTGGTCTGCATTAACAAATATGACCTTAATGGCGATAATACCCGCCAGATTGAAAACTATTGTCTTAATCAGGGGGTGGAGGTAGCTGCCAGGATTCCTTTTGATAATGCTGTTACCGAAGCAATCGTACGTGGAATGCCGGTGGTTGAATATTCTCAGGGCAGAGTCACTCACGAGATAGAATTACTGTGGCAGCGTGTTACCCAGGCCCTGGCATGATGAAGGGTAAATGGAAATGAACGAAGGGGAGGTGATAAGCCTTGCCAATCTACGAGCATGAGTGCCCGAACTGTGGCGAGAGGTTTGAGCTCCGGCGCAGCATAGCTGATAGTGATAGCGAGGTGCGGTGTCCCAAGTGCGGGACACAAAA
>CAZHRO010000266.1:0-1798 GCA_964535045.1 uncultured Dehalococcoidales bacterium
CGGAAGATATGGCATTACTTCGCCAGACGCTGAACCTTACCGAACCGGCGGTAGAAGCAGTCTACCAGCTGTCTCGCCAGTTTGGCAGAAGCTGGCTGGAGCGCACCCTGAACATAAAGGATGCTGATGAGACTAAAGAGCTGCTCGGAGAACTGAGCATTCACGAGAGCACCTTCCAGAACCTGCGGCGCGGACTGGCTACCATCAGCCGGCTTCCCTTCCTGGAATCACACGTCCCGGATAATGCGGTAAGTCGTATTCTGGAATACCTGGAGCGTGGTATCAATGTTGTCCTTGAATTTGGTAGATATACTGATATCACCGCCTATATCCTGGTCGCTAACCTGCTTACCCGCCGTATCCATGCCCGGTACCGCGAGAGAATGGAGCGGGCAGTAGGTGAAGATGGCGCTAGGCCTACTCCGCTGGTAATAACCATCGAGGAGGCACACAGGTTCTTAAACCCTGGCCTGGCCTCCCAGACCATCTTCGGCACCATTGCCCGCGAGATGCGTAAGTACAACGTTACCCTGCTGGTGATTGATCAGCGTCCCAGCGGTATCGACGATGAAGTCATGTCGCAGATGGGAACGAAGATAACCTGTCTCTTGGATAACGAGCGTGATGTTGATAGCGTCCTCGCCGGGGTGCCCGGGAAGAGTGAGTTGAAGTCAGTTTTATCCCGGCTGGAATCCCGTCAGCAGGCGCTTATTTTTGGCCACGCGGTGCCCATGCCGGTGGTAATCAGGATTCGGGAATACGGCTCGGCTGAGTCCTACCGGGACTTCAGTGCCGGCGGGGAAACTGATACCGTAAAACAGGCTGAGAAGGATATTGAGGAGCTGTGGGATTAGAGGACTTGAGAGTAAGGTGGGTGAATTAGGCTTGGGAAGAAAGAAGGTTGGCGTAGCGCTGAGTAGCGGGGCGGCCCGGGGTGCGGCTCATGTGGGGGTGCTGGCTATCCTGGAAAAAAGGGGCATCCCGATTGATATGATAGCCGGCACCAGTATTGGGGCTATCGTTGGTGCCTTTTATGCTGCTGGAAAGGATATTAGTCAAATAGAAAGGGCGGTAATGAGCTTGAATCGGCGACAGATGATGTCTCTAGCTGACCTTACCATACCCACCAGGGGGTTCATTAAGGGAAAGAAGATTACCGGCTGGTTAAGGTCGGTTATCGGCGATATAGACTTTGAGGGACTGAAGATACCCTTCGCCTGTGTGGCTACTGATATAAATACCTGTCGGGAAGTAGTAATTCAACAGGGCTCGGTAGTGGAGGCGGTAAGAGCCAGCGTGTCTATGCCGGTAATATTTACCCCGGCCAAATGGCAGGGCCAATATCTAGTTGACGGTGCTCTAGTGAACCCGGTACCGGTGAGGATACTTAGAGAAATGGGTGCCGACCTTGTAATCGCGGTTAATGTCGTGCCCTATATCGGCGACAGGGTTCAAAAGGCAGAAGCTAAGAATCTAAAGAGCCCAAAGGAGCCCAACATACTCAGTGTATTGATACGGATGATATATATTATGGGTTATCAGGCGGCGCTGGCAGGACTCAGAGAGGCTGACATTGTCGTTGCTCCCAGCGTAGCCCACATCCGCCCTGATAGTTTCAATCGTGCCCGGGAGTGTATCATTCAGGGCGAGCGAGCCGCTCAGAGGGCAGTCCTCGAAATAAGAAAGCGCCTTGAGTCGTAACACCTGCGTAAACCATCCCCCCCCTTCCCAAAATAGTCCACTCAGAAACTTGACACCGGTATACCGCCGTTGTTATGATATTAATTGCTAATAATAA
>CAZHRO010000267.1:0-1797 GCA_964535045.1 uncultured Dehalococcoidales bacterium
GGACCGTAGGCATCAGTGGCATCTTGAATACCGAGGGTGGCCAGCATACCGACCCCGGCGATAGCGATACCGTAGATACCAGCGAAGTGATGGGCGATTAGCATGGCAACCACCACCAGGATAATGGGGGGTAGAGTGCTCATAAGACCATTGGCAAAACCCCTGGTGAGGAGGGTGCCCGCCCCGGTTTGTGCCGAGTCGGCAATCCCGAGGGTTGGTTTATAGGAGTAGGAAGTAAAGTAGTTGGTACTCTCGCCGATGGCAACCCCGGCAAGAAGGCCGGCTAGGATGGCCCAGAAGACGCCGATATTAACATTGAGAAAGTGAACGGCCAAAAAGGCAAAGACCGCGGTGAGAATAGAGGCAAGTATAGTACCCCGGCGGAGGGCATTGAGCAGGGCTCCCATCTTGGCGGTTGCCCGGCTGCTGATCCTGACGGCGAAGATACCGATAATTGAGGCGATGATGCCACCGGCGGCGACCAGCATCGGCAGAAACCAGGCGGTGGGGGTATTGTCTGTTAGCTTGGCGGAGAAGACGGCAACTGCGGCCAGTGCCATGGTGGCGATAATCGAGTCAACATAGGATTCAAAGAGGTCAGCGCCCATGCCGGCAACATCGCCGACATTATCACCGACGAAGTCAGCAATAACGGCAGCGTTCCGGGGGTCATCTTCGGGGATTCCTTTCTCGACCTTACCGACGATGTCAGCCCCGGTGTCGGCAGCCTTGGTGAAGATACCGCCACCGATTCGGGCAAAGATGGCGACTGAAGAGGCGCCGAAGCCAAAGGCGGGAATGACCTTGAGGAAGAGGTCGGGGTTGTTGCCGAAGGCAAAGTAGATGATGCTGAGACCGATAATACCGATGCCGACGACACACATCCCCATCACCGCCCCACCCCGGAAGGAGACCCGCAGGCCGTCGTTCAGGCTCTTCTGAGCGGCAGCGGCGGTTCTGGAGTTAGCCCTGATGGCGATGTTCATACCGATAAAGCCGGCCAGTGCGGAAGCAATCGCCCCCAGGACAAAGACCAGGGATACCCACCAGCCGAGTATGGGCACCACGCCGAGAACAACGGCTACGATGGCAACAAATATAGTCAGGATTTTATATTCTCGGCCGAGGAAGGCTAAAGCCCCTTCTTTAATGGCGGCTGATATCTCCCTTATCCTGGCTGAACCCTGGTCTTGCTTTAGGACGTAACGAGCCATCAGACCGGCGATACCGAGCCCGATCGCCCCACAAATAACGGCAATAATAATCGGATTCATTATCTGTTCTCCTCTCTAGCTTGAAAGTCGCATAGCGACAACTTTGTCCGTTTCGCTCCAAAGGTTTTTAGGTCGAAGACGGTTAATAATTACGGGAGTTTATGCTGGATTACCCGAATCTGTTTTCGAAGGCTCTCAATTTTCCCTCGAGCCTTTTCTGCTGTATAACCAAGGTCAGGTCACTGCGTGTCCTTTCTAGGATGCCTCGAACCACGTCAGTGGTACGGCGTAAGCCACCGGTGATGGCATCGGGGAAGTCCATGGTAACCAGAATGTTGTAGATATCATCCATGGTAGCGAGCAGTTCTTCAACCCGGGAGAGGTCATCCCTTCTGATACTGTCTAGCAGGTAGCGCCGCAGCTCGCCGACAGCCTCACCGAGCCCGTTTAAGTAGGCAGGGAAGTCGATGCCGAGTCTATCGGGAGTGGGGATCTGATTTTTGATAACTAGCGCCAGCGTGATACTGGCTTCGGCAAATTCCTTTTGGGCATCGCGGAAATAACCGGTGTGTCTGAGTTCGTC
>CAZHRO010000268.1:0-1793 GCA_964535045.1 uncultured Dehalococcoidales bacterium
CCGGTGGTATTAGAGGCAAACCCATGGAGGTCGTACCTTTAGACATCACTTCTGACGACTATGAGGCGGGTCTGGCAATGATGGTTAGAGCAATCGATATGGACCCACTACTCATATGGGGACCGACTCACGACATGATGATGCCGCAGTCTGTGCCCAAAGCTGCAGACGCCGGGATTGGTTGTCTGGCTATCAATAACTGTGAGGCTACAGCTGCGAAGTTTAAGCCATGGACCGTTGGTTTGGTCGCCTCAAATAAGTCACTTTCTGAGAGCGCCATGAATGAGTGGGTTACCAAATACGACCCACCTCTAACGAAGGTAGTCCAGTTTACCTCACCTGACATAGAGGGTTGGGACGACTTTGGTAACTGCCAGAAAGCGGCTCTTGAGGCTCATGGTATAGAGGTGGTTGACATTGATGTACCCGCGGGGACAGTGAATCCAGCCCCCTTCGCCGTATCAGCCTTAGGTGAAGAGCCTGACGCTATGCTTTTCTCTTGCGGGCCGGCTGAAATTGTTAAAATAATAACAGAACTGCACAACCGGGGCTGGACCGACAACGCCAAGAACTGTCTCTTTGAGTGCGCCATCACCCCTGACCTCTGGGCACTAGGTCACGAATATCTGGATGGTACCTGGGCATGGACTTTCTTCAACGCCGATGACCCACACCCGAGGCACCAACAGATGCTGGAAGACTACCACGCAGAGTTTGAGATTGATCCAAGTTTCCACCCAGCTTTAGGCTATGACGCAGTCGCCATAACCGCACAATGCTTCGAGGCCTTAAAAATAACCGGTGACCCGGCAAGGCGGGCTGAGGAGCGTTTGGCAATAATGGACTGGATGGCTAACTGCACATATGATGGTATCTACGGTGAAAAGACGATAGTTAACTACACCAAAGTAGAACCAGCGTGGTTCTTCGTGATAGAAAACAGCATGTTGACGCAGGGCGAGGAGTGTGATTAGGTTTGCCGCCTCTGTGATTTGGTAGTTTGCTGATTTTTCTAAGAGACGAGGAGCAGGGTGAGGTGGCAGTTCGTGATTTGATCTCAGCAAGGGGTTGAGGGTTCTCCCAACTCTCAACCCCTTGAATATCTTGGAGACTTGTTACGCAAGTACTGAAGTGACTACGAACACTAAGTAACAAAGAGGGGAGGAGCAAGCATTATGAAACAGGAAGAGCTTGTCGGTAAAGTCCAGACCGTATTGGGAATAATAGATGCCAATGATGTAGGAGTAACTCTACCACACGAACATCTTCTCACTGATTTATCACCTTACTTTGCTGAACCAACAGAAGCTGGTGATAAATCACGGGCGTACGAGCCCATGAGCATGGCGAACCGCTCCTGGATTCTGGTTAACCGCTCTCACCATTTCTATGATAATAAGCTGACTGACGAAAATTTAGCCATTGAGGAAGTCCTACACTACAAACGTGCCGGGGGTAACACAATCGTAGAAATGAGCAATAATGGCCTCTCTCGTGACCCTCTGGGACTAGCCCGCATCTCTAGAGCCACAGGTCTTAATATAGTCATGGGCTCAGGTTACTACCTAGGATTGTCACACCCTCCAGAGTTAGCTACTAAGGATGAGGAAGAGATTGCCGAAGAGATTGTACGAGACATAATGGTGGGTGTTGGTGATTGTGGTGTCCGCTCTGGGATTATTGGCGAGATCGGCTGCAGTGTACCTCTGGCAGAGACTGAGCGAAAGGTTCTGCGTGCTAGCGCTATTGCCCAGAGGCGCACAGGAGCAGCAATTAATATACATCCCAGCTTC
>CAZHRO010000269.1:0-1784 GCA_964535045.1 uncultured Dehalococcoidales bacterium
CAAGTCCGGTGCCTCTAAGGTTATTGCGGTGGATGTGGAAAAGACCAGACTCGACCTAGCCAGAAGATTAGGAGCAGACCTTACCGTAAATGCTAACGGGGCGGATCCTGTCGAAGCAGTGCTCGAGCTAACGGGTGGTGAGGGTGTGGACGTAGCCGTGGAGGCTGTCGGCGGGACAGGCATCGGCATCGTTCAGGCTCTGGGGATGGTCAGACATAATGGCATCTTGGCTCTTTATGGTGATAATTATGCGCCGGTGAAGGAGTTCTGCTTCCATCGCTTCCACGAGGACGGTCTTGAGGTACGGAACCTCAATGCGATGCACTACACCAGCCTGCGTGGCGTTGAGAATATGAGGGAGGCTTACCGGGCAGTCCAGCGGGGCGTCTTTAATCTGGACATAATACTGGAAAACTCGGTGCGGTATAAACTGGCTGAGATTGCCGCCGTCTTCAAAAAAGAAGCCGAAGCTATTGACAGACAGACCTCCCTGAAAACCTTAATCGTCCCCTAGTCTTTTTGGCAGGATGTCAGAAAGGCCTAAGAAGTTTGAAGGAAAGCTCTGCGGAAACTCGGTTGCACTTTACCCTCTAGAGCTGATATGGATTTTAGTTATGCTCTTGCTAATTTGCTTCACTGGTTAGCTTTTACCTCAGTCCGGTTGCCAAATTGATTTAGGGAATCTTTTCTACTTCCCTTAGCTCAGGCTCGTGGTTGGGCACCAGTATGTCGGCTAACCCTTTTACCTTGAGGGTGCTGTCAAAGGCAGCCAGAGCGTCAGTATGACAGCCCGGGGTATATATAAGCCAGCTGGGCGAGACGGCCATGGTTGCCGGTGATACTTCAAAGGTCTCCCTTATGCAGCAGAAGCCGGTTATAATGGCGGTTCCTTTAGCGGTTTCAACAGCCACTGACTGGGTTCCCGGTGAGTGTCCCGGTGTCAGGAGCACCCTGATACCATCAATTACCTCGGTGTCTCCTCTTACCGGCTGAAACCTCAGTCCTCTGAGCAGTTCCCCGGGGTAGACGCCGGCGAAGAGAGGATGGGGGCTGAGAGCAAAGGTAAGCTCGGCCTCCTGTACGATAACCCTGGCGCTGGTGCATTTTGCCGTGTTCCCGATGTGGTCGTGATGCAGGTGTGTCTGTATTACAATATCGATATCTTCTGGCCTCAAGCCCTGCTTGCTCAGTGCTTCCTCAAAAGATTGGATGTTAGTTGCTGGTTGATTGGGCTCGCAGCGAAGCATAAGTTCGGCTGAGGCTCCGGTATCTACCAGAATGTTCTGGTCGGCTCCTCTGATATAGAATGATACCGTGGGCAGGGTAACCGTTTGGCCACAATCCGTGAGATACATCATCTTCGACTTCTCCACTTCAATAGTAGCCAGCACTAAAGGGACAATTTCGTACTTCGCCATATTGAACTCCTTTTAGGGATTTAGCTAGTAACCGGGATCTGTCCGTGTTAAACACTAGGTTAATGGCTAAACTACCAATTGTCAACGTATCTGACCGCTGGAAGTCTCATTATGAACCGGCTGACTAAACCCGGGTTTGCTCGCCCGCTAATGTGGTGATACAATTTTGCGGCTCAAGACGTGATAGAGCTTGGTCTAACAGAATACGCACGGGAGAATTAAACGCACCCGGTGCAGATTGGAAGGCAACGGCGAAGCTATCAGCGAGTTTCATAACGGGGCACCTGTGGGTAGAATGGGAGCAGCCGAGGAAGGTAGCACAAACTGGCCTTGTTCCTGGCTTCCGACGGATACTCCTCGTTTAAA
>CAZHRO010000270.1:0-1781 GCA_964535045.1 uncultured Dehalococcoidales bacterium
GCCCAACCAGTTCTCCAACCCAGCTAATCCGTTGGCTCACTATGAGACTACCGGGGTTGAGATACTGGAGGATTTCCCCTACGATAAGATTGATGTTCTCGTTGCCGGGATTGGTACCGGTGGCTCAATAACCGGCATCAGCCGGAGATTGAGGGAGAGCTACCCGAATGTCAGGGTAATCGGGGTCGAGCCCTACCCCGGTGACACTATTCAGGGTTTGAAGTGTCTGGATGAAGATGAGATTCCACCCATAGTCGATTTGAGCTTAATTACCGAAAGGGTTAAGGTCTCAAACCAGCAGGCGGCTGATGCTACTGGTCGGCTACTGGATAGGGAGGGAATCTTTGCCGGGTTATCTTCAGGGGCTGCGGTTCATCAGGCTGCTAGGGTCGCCTCGGAAATGGGTGAGGGTAACATCGTTGTGGTACTGCCCGATGGGGGCTGGAAATACCTGAGCCTGGACTGCTGGACTAGAGCTGAGTCTGAGTAGCTGGGTGGCTTAAATCTGGTGCCTGCGCTAGGCCAGGGAACAAGAATCGGTGGCGGGAACTGTTTACTCTGTACAGAAAGCTGCCCTTGAAGGAGCATGACCCGCTTGAAGCAAAGTCGTAAGGCTCGAATTCTAAGAAACTCCTCGGTTTTCTCCGGCTTGAATGATGACGAGATTAACCAGCTGGCGGGACTTTCCGTCGAGTATAGTTTCATGTCAGGCGAGTTTGTTTTCTGGGACGGTGATGCCGCTGAGTGGTTCTACATGGTCGCCGAGGGCAAAGTGAAGGCTCTTAAACATTCCTCTCGGGGAAAGGAGTTTATTATTGCCTTTTTTGGTCCTGGTGAAATGTTCGGCGAGGTGGCAGTCTTTGAGAATAAGCCATATCCCGTCTCAGCCCAGGCTGCAGCTGAAACCAGAGTTTTGGGCATCAGAAGAAGTGATTTCCTGTCCTTTCTTAGCGGGCGGCCCGAGGTAGTCCTGAAAATTGTTAGCGTCCTCGGCGGGCGGCTCAGGGATGCTCAGGGCCGGCTTAGAGACCTGGCTGGGGAGAGGGTTGAACAGCGCCTTGCCCGGATACTGTTTATGCTTTCGGCAAAGCTTGGCCCTACCCTACCCTTTACCCGGCAGGAAATCGCTGACATGGCGGGAACCACTATCGAGACAGCCATCAGGGTGATGGGTCAGCTGAGGGATAGAGGCATTGTCAGTTCGGCTCGCGGCCAAACAATCGTCCTTGATAAAACCAAGCTGAGGCTGTTGAACGAAGGCCCTCCCCGCGTCTAAACCACGGTCAAAGACCCTCCTGCCATTGCGGTTTGGTGCAGCCTTGGGTATTCTTCCGCGGAGTGTTACCAGCCTGTATGATTTAAATCATAGCCAGCGAGCAGGGCTTAGCTTTATTATGGTGTTGGAGAAGAAACCAGGAATCTATGAGCAGCGGAGGTGATAGTGATGTATATGCGGTGCCCGGGTCAAAGTGGGCGAAATCTACGGGTTGAGATACATAAGTGCCCGAATTGTGGTTACGAGGTCGAAATCTTCTCTGATGAGGCCAGGCTGAGGTGCTCACAGTGCGGTGAGATGGTCTACCGCGAGAAAGCACCTTCGTGTATCGAGTGGTGTGCCTCAGCCCGTCGGTGCCTGGGTGAAAAGAGGTGGAAGGAGCTAAAGGGAGAGAGCTAGACGACTTACCCAGGGAGGCGCCCCGTTGCGCGTGATTAACTTAGGGTAGAGCCCTATTTTAGCCACCTGAGGGCCCGGGAAGCGGGGCCTCAGGCGAGATAGTAAA
>CAZHRO010000271.1:0-1781 GCA_964535045.1 uncultured Dehalococcoidales bacterium
TTAAATGCCGGGGTGCTGGATGTCTTCCTGAGCAATCTTCCCTTTGAACTGACCCCGGCTCAACAGAGGGTGCTCGGGGAATTGCTGGGTGATTTGGGAAAAGCCAAACCCATGTCCCGTTTACTGCAGGGGGAGGTTGGCAGCGGCAAGACGGTAGTGGCTACTGCCTGCCTGCTGATGGCAGTAGCCAATGGCTACCAGGGAGCCTTCATGGCGCCGACGGAAATTCTAGCCGAGCAGCACTTCACCACTCTCCGCCAGCTTCTGTCCCGATGCGGGGTTGAGGAGAAAGAGGAAGACTCTCTCTACAGCTATTCAGGGCTTCTACCTCAATCCGTTACTTTAGCCTTACTGATCGGTGATGTTACTCAGAAGAGGAAGCAGAAACTCCGGCAACGTATTCTAGACGGTAGCATAGATATTATTATCGGCACTCACGCCCTGATTCAGGCAGGGGTGGAGTTTTACCGGCTGGGGCTAGCGGTAATTGATGAGCAGCATCGGTTTGGTGTTGCCCAGCGCTCGGCCCTGCGTCAGAAGGGGTTTAATCCCCACGTGCTGGTGATGACGGCAACCCCGATTCCGCGTACTCTTGCCCTGACGTTATACGGCGATCTTGACCTCTCGGTTATCGACCAGCTGCCCCCGGGCCGGCAGACAGTAAAGACGAAATGGCTTAAACCCAGCCAGCGAGTAAGTGCCCATGCTTTTTTGCGGCGGCAGGTAGCTGAAGGGCATCAGGCATTTATTATCTGCCCCTTGATTGAGGAATCGGAGGTAGTTCAGGCTAAGGCAGCTATCGCCGAGTTTGAATATCTCTCACGTGAGGTCTTCCCTGACCTCAGGCTGGGCCTGTTGCACGGGCGTATGCCAGCTAAGGAAAAGGATAAGGTCATGAGGCGGTTTCGGGCTGGAGAGCTTGATATTCTGGTTTCCACACCGGTAGTTGAGGTGGGTATCGACGTGCCCAACGCCACCGTAATGCTGGTGGAGAGCGCCGACCGCTTTGGTCTCTCACAGCTACACCAGTTCCGGGGCAGGGTGGGGCGGGGAACAGACCAGAGCTACTGTATGCTGCTGGCCCAGAACCCCTCCGAGGTGGGCCGGGAGCGACTTGACATAATAGAAAAGACCGGGGACGGTTTTCAGCTGGCCGAGGAGGATTTGAAGCTGCGCGGGCCGGGTGAATTCTTCGGCACGAGGCAGAGTGGGCTACCTGACCTGAAGATGGCCAAGCTCTCCGATGTGCCGCTGCTGGAGATGGCACGTAGCGAAGCGATAAAACTCTTTGAGGTAGACCCGAGGTTAGAGAGGCCGGAGCATCAGCTCCTGGCTGAGGAGCTTGCCCGGGTCTGGCCGGTGGAGGGTGGGGAGTGGAGCTAGTTCACAGTACGAGTCCTGCTCAACTTGAAAAAAATACCCCGCAAGCTATTCGGGGATGGCTATTTATCGTGTGGCCGGTGGCGAGCTTGTGGACGGTTGGTGGGATGGATTTAAGCTGGATTGGTGCGGGGTTAACATAACCGAGCGCCCGTACACCAGCCACAGTGCTTGCCAGAACACTGAAGGTTTCGGAACTCGCTAAAACTCTTTAGTAGAATCTAGAATTTGTATGCATCTTAAAAATGGCAGGTAACTCAACTGATTTTGTGTCTTCTCTGCCTTACTCTGCTACTGAACCAGCCACCTTTCCTGGCAGTATAGGGGCCGTTCCCTTTTTTGTCAGAAAGGGGGAGCGCCTCAATGACATTGATAGTCATGTGCCTCAGAGTTTTGTCATT
>CAZHRO010000272.1:0-1763 GCA_964535045.1 uncultured Dehalococcoidales bacterium
ATAGTACAGGCATCACCGACACACAAGGTAGGGTCAATCGAGATTTGCCCGTCTCCCCTTTGAATGGCGGGACACCCAATACGAAGGCAAAGCTCACATTGGTTACATTTCTCAGTATCGATGACCATGGGCTCGGAGCCTCTTGGTATGCGCACCGCACACCTGCCGCGGACAATGATAACGGAAAGCTCGGAACTGTCTAACGAGCTCCGCAGGGCCGCTCTGAGACCCTTAATATCGAAGGCATTGATAACCTTAACATCGCTAATCCCCACGCCCCGAACCAGACTTTCCAACGGCATCGCCCTGGTTTCCCTGCCCTGCGCCGAAATACCAGTGCCGGGGTGATGCTGATGCCCGGTCATAGCTGTGGTTCCATTATCCAAGATGACAATCGTTAGCCGCCCCTCATTATAGGCAGCGTTTACCAGTGGGGTAATACCAGAATGCATAAACGTGGAATCGCCGATAATGGCAACTACTTTCTGGCTGGTACCAGCTTTCGCCATGCCCAGAGCCTGACCAATGCTGGCCCCCATACAGGCACAGGTATCCATGGCATTGAGCGGAGGGTAAGCACCCAGCGTGTAGCAGCCAATGTCCCCGGTAATAACTAGTTTCGGTTCTACAGGAGTCTTACCCCTGGACTTCGATAATTTAAAGCGCTTACCCAGACTGCTCAAAACAAAGAACAGGCCGGTATGAGGACAGCCGGCACACAAGAGAGGCGGCCGCTTGGGCAACCCTGGATCAAGGTCTATCCCGGGCTCGTCCGAAAACTTACCCAGCAAGCCGATTCTACTGGCTCCCTCCTCGATGACATCGGGATTCAGTTCACCCACAGTGGGGATAAACTCCTTCCCACTAACCCCTATCCCCATTGCCCTTATGTTTTCCTCAAGAAAGGGGTCAAGCTCCTCGATAACAACCAGTCTATCAACCTGGGCCGCGAAGTAGCGGACTAAATTCTCCGGGAGAGGATAGACCATGCCCAGCTTAAGGAAAGAAGCCTCGGGGAAGACCTCTCTGGAGTACTGGTAGGCAACCCCGCTGGTTATCACACCCAGGCTACGGACACCCCACACTACCTGATTCAAGGGAAAGGTCTCCGCAAAGGTAGCTAACCTGGCCAGACGCTCCTCCATTACGGGGTGCCTGAGCCGGGCATAAGCCGGCACCATCACATACTTAGCCGCGTTACACCTAAAGCCAGCTGGCCTACTCGACACGACCCGGCTGCGATCCGTCTTAACCACCGACTTGGAGTGAGAGACGCGAGTGGTCATACGCACCAGAACCGGGGTATCAAAGCTTTCACTGATATCGAAGGCATAGGCCATAACCTCATAAGCCTCCTGGCTATCACTAGGCTCAAGTGCGGGTACCTTGGCCAGTCTGGCATAGTGACGGTTGTCCTGCTCGTTCTGAGAGCTATGCATCCCCGGATCGTCAGCCGAGACCACCACCATACCGCCACTCACTCCGGTGGTTGCCGCCGCCATAAAGGGGTCACTGGCTACATTAAGTCCGACATGCTTCATAGATACCAGCGAGCGCACCCCAGCATAAGAGGCACCTAAGGCTACCTCCGTAGCCACCTTCTCATTCGTTGACCACTCCGCATAGATATCATCAAAACGAGCTATGGATTCAAGTATTTCGGTGCTCGGGGTTCCGGGATAGGCAGCGGCTACCCTGACACCAGCGTGGTAGGCCCCCAGGGCGAGAGCCTCATTCCCAGACAGCAATTTAATCATTTTCGT
>CAZHRO010000273.1:0-1754 GCA_964535045.1 uncultured Dehalococcoidales bacterium
CTACGGCACACATCTCGATGGCTGATTTGGTGCCGTCCAAAAAAGAATTGAACATCTGGGCATTATAGTCTCCCGTAGCTACCCTTTCCTCGGAAAAGCCGTAATGCCCCCACACCGTCTCTGGGGTCGAGTAATGATATTCGGGCTGGTAGCGTGTTCCCTTACCCGCACAAACAATCTCCAGACCAACAGCATGTACCCAGTCAAGCAGCTCGCAGATTAGCGCCGGCTGGTCACCATAACCCATTGAGTAAATAAGACCCTGCTGATTAGCCTTTTTCCTCAGCGCTGGGCCTACCAGGACATCAGCCTCGACATTGACCATGACGACGTGTTTCCCGGCTTCCAGGGCCTGCCAAGCATGATAAGCGCCAGCCTCCGGACTTCCCGTCAACTCGATAATGACGTCCAGGTCAGCCTGGAGAAGCTGGTCGGGCTGGCTCGTCAGGACTATCTTACCCCGACGAGCTTCATCGTTGATAACGTCCGTGGTCTCCCCAAAAGCGAGGGCTGCTTCCGGCCATTGTGCCCTCAGACAGGATTGCTTTGCCCGGTCGGGGTGTCGGGTGGCAATGCCTACTATCTTCATCCCGGGAGTAAGCCGCGCCTGCGCCAGAAACATGGTGCCGAACTTTCCCGCCCCGATAGTCCCCACCTTGACAGGGCGACCAGCCTCTGCCCGTTGCTGAAGAAGACGATAAAGATTCATATCCTCACCTCACCAAAACTAAATAGCGTCTGCCCGCTACCCCTTCTACGCCGAATCGGCCATGGCGGCCAACAGCTTGGATGCCCGAAGTGGGTTGAAGATGCCACAACAGCAGTGCCGAGCCAGTTCCTTGCTGGCATCCTCGGCTTTCTTATTCCCCTTCTTAATATCCTCAACCAAGCTCGTAACCAGATTGGCTGGTACCAGACCATGACCGCACATCGTGGTGACCTGAAGGACTTCTTCCGAAGGTAGCTTCTCGGTCTTACCCCAGATACCCAGTGAAAAATTGACGGTGTGACGTTTAAGCCCGGCCTTCTGGCAGCATTCATTAACACTATCCAGAATGCCACTCACTACCACCGACAGCCCCAGCTCAGCCTCCTTAAGCTCCCTTAGTGCCTGGATTACAGCCTCAGGATTATCGTATACCGCGTGGACAATCTTCGAAGCATTGGCGATAACATCTTCAGTTTTGTGGCTGTACATATTCCCGTATGCCATTTCACCGATGTTTTTCGGGTCGTGGCGCATCGCAATCCGCAGAAACTCCTTAAGCTTCGGGACCGAGCCCTCGTCGTTTATCCCTGGCTCTGCCATGCAAAGCAGCACATAATCATTGCTAAGATTCTCAGCGGTTCCTCGGCGATGTAAGGTATGTGTCATCAATTTCCTCCCTCGGCCAGGGGACGACCTAGGCCAACGTTAGTCTTGCCATTTATGTAGTAGGGAACCCCTAATTCCCGCAGGATTTCCTCCACGGGTAATGAGCCGTCAGGCTCACAACGATTGATACAATCGACGCTGAAAACGGTGTCAATCTCCTGAGACACCTTTCTCATGCTCGCTAACACGTCCCTGAATTTTTCAATGGGAAAGGTAAACTCAATGATAGCGGAGAGCACCTTCTCCTCTAACACCTCTTCCTTCAGCTCTCCGGTGCTGGTATCTTTCATGAGGCAAGTAACCGGGTTTTTGGTAGCAAAATTTACTCCCAGCTTTGCCATGGCTTGAGTTACCCTGTTCACATCGTGAAAACGGGTGC
>CAZHRO010000274.1:0-1747 GCA_964535045.1 uncultured Dehalococcoidales bacterium
TCCAGCAGCGCAAGCAGGTAGTCTTGATAGTGCTGGTTATGAGCGGCTGCCTCTTTAGCCAGACTGGAGTAGCTCTGAGCGATGTATGGCAGCCGCAGCCTTTTCAGGTGGCTTTTAATCAAGAGATCGCCGGTCACACTACCACCTCCCCGCCTCTATTCCGCCACAGCCGGTCGAACTGGCTGGTATCCGGCAGAACCACTTTCACGCTTTCCAGATAGGTCTGGTTTATCTTGCCGCCGGTCGGGCTTCCGATAATGAGCTGTCTTACCCGCTCATAGTCTGGCCTGCCCTCGTCCAGGGCCTGTCTCATGGCTTGCTCGAGTTGGTCCTTACTATAGCTGCGTCCCAAAGACAGCATCAGAAGAAACTCTCGGGGGCTATCCCCATTGTGGCTTGCCTGGAGTGCCTTCAAAAACTCCCGGTATATCTCCGGCATTTGCCAGTGGCGCACCGGTTTGGCATAGGGAAAAGCACCGGGGCGCCTGAGTAACAGGGGCAGGTAGTGCTCCACTTCCATGACGTCCCGGCCTTTCCCATAGCATCGCTCGTGACTGGCGATTACTCTGTCACCACAGGCAATATCCACCTTCCAGACGTAAGCGTGGAGCATGAGCTGGCTCAAGCCATACTCCACCGGTACCGAATAGCGGTTACTGTCAAAATTGACCAGGCTCAAGCGGTTGGAACGCACCGGAATACTAATGCAGCAGCGGTGGGGATACTTAGGCAGTGGCAACAGAAGGTTTTTCTCCCTCTCAAAAGCTTCTTCGACCGTCACTTCACCACCGGGCGCCTTCCGACCTTCGTCGGCAAGCAGGCGCTCAAGTAGCAGCCGGTTGAGTTCTTCGTAGGACTTTACCCGAGGAATCGGCACAAAATAGTTGCGCCGGGCATATCCCACCAGGCTTTCAATCCTTCCCTGTTCCCTGGGCCTCCCCGGTGTGGCAAAGTGGGAATCGAAGAGATAGTGCGAGCGGAAGGCAATAAAAGCCTCCTGCTCCTTGCGGTTATGTCCCCGGAGCACCTTGCGCACCGCGGTGGTGAGATTATCGTAGCTTATCCGCACCGGCACGCCCTCATACCAGTCGAAGGCTTGCCGGTGCCCCTCAAAGAACGCCTCCTGGCGCTGGGTGGGAAATGTCACCACGAAGGGCTTACCGGAATAGCACATCTTCATGCAGAAGACCTGCACCTTGATCAGCTCCTCCTCCATGTAGACCCACGCCTCTCCCCAATCACACTGAGCATCGTTGCCAGGATCGAACTCAAGAGGTATGGCCATATCCTTAAGGTCGAATCTGAGCTTCCTCACATACTCCCGCACTGTCCTTTCGGCGCCAGTAAATGAGTGCTCAGCAACCAGCCTGTCGTAGATGCGGTGAGCGGTGTGGCGCTGTTTCTTGGGCCGGCTCCGGTCCTCCTTGAGCCAGTCCTCGATGATGCTCCTGTATGGACCCATCACCGGGCATGGCTTGCCACGGGTTAAATGATACTCGGGAACTCCACCATCCAGAATTGCCTTCCTCACTGTCTTCCGTGAGTGGTGCCGCTCCTGCGCAATCCGCCTGGCACTGTGGCGCTTGATAAAATAGAGCCTTCTGATTGTTTCTTTTTCATCCACCTGAATCATCCTTTCCTCCGATATCTGAATGCTACTTCAGGATACCGGATTTAGTCTTCAGGTGGCTCCCTTTTTCATTGCCGTTTTATCTAAAACTGGCTCCCTTTTATTATGCCGAAATCA
>CAZHRO010000275.1:0-1735 GCA_964535045.1 uncultured Dehalococcoidales bacterium
TCATCGTTATCCTTGGCAATAGGCTCTTCACTGAGGTTACCGCTGGTCATCACCAGTGGTAGGCTGCTCTCCCTTAAGAGCAGGTGGTGCAGAGGAGTGTAGGGTAGCATTACTCCGAGATATTTCAGGTTCGGGGCCACGGCGGCACAGATATTAGATGAATTCTGCTGCCACTTAAGGAGCACAATCGGGCACTCGGGAGACTCAAGCAGCTCTTGCTCTTCAGGGGAGATCAGGCAGTGCCTTTCCACCTCTGCCAGCGTCGCCATCATAATGGCGAAGGGTTTGGCGGGGCGCCTTTTGCGGCTCCTCAGGAGATTTACAGCTGCCCCGTTAGTGGCATCACAGGCAAGCTGAAATCCACCCAGCCCCCGGAGTGCTATGATCTTCCCTCTTTTCAGCAGGCTGCTGGCGGTGCTAATAACGTCATCGCCACTAACCAGTTTGCCGTTGTCGGCAGCTAACTCCAGGCTGGGACCGCACCTGGGGCAGGCGTTTGGCTGGGCGTGAAAGCGGCGGTCTAGGGGGTCATCGTATTCCCGCTGACACCGAGAACACATCTGGAACCTGCGCATCGTAGTCTTGGGGCGGTCATAAGGGATGTCCTCAATAATGGTAAAGCGGGGACCGCAGTTGGTACAGTTGGTAAAGGGGTAGCGATAGCGGCGGTCGGCTGGATTAAGTATCTCCCTGAGGCAGTCTCGGCAGGTGGCAATATCTGGTGAAACCAGCTGGTACCTTCCATGCTGGCTCTGACTCCCCCGAATTTCAAAACCAGTATACCCTACTGGAGCGTCAAAGGTGGCCTCAACCTGCTCAATGTGCGCCATTACAGGGGCCTTGGTCTCAAGGTCGGCTAAGAAACTTTTGAGGGCAACTTCATCCCCTTCCACCCTGATTTCCACGTTTCCCGAGGTATTACGTACCCAACCTCTGAGTTTGTGTTCCTGAGCCAGTCGGTAAACGAAGGGACGAAAACCAACCCCCTGCACCACCCCAGACACCTTTATCTTGGCTGATTTCTCTGTTCTTACCAGCACCATTCCCCCCTCCCCCGAGTTTGTTATGTGGTAGTCCTCCAACCACTTAGCTGGTAATCCCGGGGCGGACGAGATTCTTTTAATAAATGCAGCTTATTCTGCTGTTTAAGGCGCTCGTAGATAAGACACCAGGCACAGTCCCTATCCGGGCTGAGTTCGCACTTACCCTCTTTGCTCCCACCACAAGCACCATTAAGCAGCCCCTTACTGCAACGGGCAACGGGGCAAATACCGCCGGTTGCCGCCAGAAGACAATCACCGCAACCAGCACACCTCTCCTCTAGAGTACCGGCCTCTCTTTCCTCAGCGCCCATAAAGTGGGTGTTCTGGGCCGGGAAAATGGGGACATCGGGAAAGACCTGAGCCAGGGTCTGGGCCCCGATCCCGCAGGCTAAAGACAGTACCGCCTCAATATCGTCCATCTGGGGTCTGAGTATCGAGGTTGCCAGATAGTTATCACACTGCTTGGCGACGGTGGTTACCTTGAAGTTGAAGCCTTTACTGTCTAATCTCCCCGCCAGCTCAAGTAATTGACCGAGGGTCTTTGCCTCTCGCAGGCCCCGGGGCGGTTGGGTACAGCCATCACAACCAGCGAGCAGGATATTGGTATAAGGGGAGATGAAATCCAGAACCTCATCGAGCGGCTTCTGTGTTGTCACTATCATACGCTGCCACCTTTATCCAGTAGCTCTAAT
>CAZHRO010000276.1:0-1728 GCA_964535045.1 uncultured Dehalococcoidales bacterium
CGTAATTTTTAGACCATTTGTCCAGGAAGACGTATAATTAAACCGGGGGTCTAAAGCTTGTAAACGTTAAAAACGATTGGTACAGATAACCGCTACCTAAGGGGGTGAAAACAATGTTCTTAGCTGCTCAGGTAAGCATCTATCCGCTACGTCAGCCGAGTCTTTCGCCAGCGATTGATAAGGCACTAGATATCTTTCGAGGTTACGGCCTTGATGTCACCCCGGGAGCGATGAGCAGTTTAGTCTCGGGTGAGGACGAAGCACTCTTCAGCGCCATCAAGGAGGCCTTTCAGCAGACCGCCGAGGAGGGGGAAATAGTGATGACCCTCACCCTCTCCAACGCCTGCCCGGTCAGCCGATAGACAAGCTACGTCCTGTAATCAGCGCCCTGTCCTATCTCAAAATCTGCCTTTCAGTCTCTCGTAGGTTTCCGCCAGAGCTTCAGGGATTACCCGGGTGCCCGATAAAACCGGCATGAAGTTAGTATCGCCCTGCCACCGGGGCACGATGTGGGTATGGACGTGCTCATCGATACCGGCGCCAGCTACCCTACCCAGGTTTATCCCGATGTTGAACCCATCGGGGTTAAACACCTCTCGCAGCAGTCCGGTGCATCGGCTGACAATCTCAAAGTGCTCGTGAAGTTCGTCCGCAGTTAATTTATCCAGACCAGCCACATGACGATAGGGAGCCACCATGAGGTGGCCCGGGTTATAGGGATAGCAATTCATGATGACAAAGCTCTGGCTTCCCCGATACAGAATATAGTTCTGAGCGTCACTCCTCTGCCTCGGCTTCTCACACAGAATGCAGCCTGACGGCTTTTCCATCTGGACGTACTCCATGCGCCACGGTGCCCAAATCTGCTCCATTTGCCCTCCTAGACCCAAATAACCTTAGTCGCTGAAAGCAGGGCATCCACGGTAGCACACATGTTACTCACCAAGCCCCCCTCAGCTTCCCTCCAAGACTATAATACTCCAAACAGGTGCCTCAGGAAAATACCCGGACCTCCCTTCGTCTCCAGTAGCTCCGAGCCTTCGGTCGTTAGCCTGACCCCGTTATTGATAAATAGCAGCCTGGCTGGTTTCGGTTGGTAGCCCCACAGGGTATTGAGGAAGGCTTTCATCAGGATTTTACCCAACCCCACCCCCGACACCCGGTCGGTTGCCACTAATCAAAACGGCTGGTAATGCAGGCTCCACTCCGGCGACGGAGATACACCTTAAAAACCGCGGGCAACCGGCCAATGATTTGCCCGACCCCAGTGGCTGGCATCACCCGGGACAAAGCGTCTTAAATTGTAAAAAACCACCTCCATACTTTATAGTGTCTATAGTTATGGAAGCAGAAAAATCAGCTTCGGACACGATAACTTTTCTCGGCACCGGCGGCGCCCGAATCATGGTGGCGACCCAGATTCTGGCTTCGGGCGGTATGTGGCTCAATCTCAGCGGCACCGAGATACTCGTTGACCCCGGCCCGGGCTGTATCGTTCAGTCAACCAAGAGAAAGCTCCGGGCCGAGAAGCTGAGTGCCATTATCCTCTCCCACCGTCATCTGGACCACTCGGGGGACATTAACGTTATGACGGAGGCAATGACGCAGGGGGGACTCAAGCACCGCGGCCGGCTCTTTCTGCCCGCCGACGCCCTGGAGAACGAGCCAGTCATCTTCTCCTATCTCAAGAACTACCTTGAGGGAGTTGAGATACTAGAGGAAGGCAAA
>CAZHRO010000277.1:0-1717 GCA_964535045.1 uncultured Dehalococcoidales bacterium
CTGAAGGTCCTTCGCCAGGTCTTCCCTAGTAAAGAGTTCCTGACTTGTCTTGTAGTCAATAATGGCTAGTCCACCACTCTCCAGCTTGTCCACCCGATCAATATAGCCCCTCAGCTTCACACCCTCGATGTCAATATAAAACATCCGCTCCACCGCCAGCGGCACCCTGAAACTGCTGCTGTGAATCTGCCAGAACTCAGTCAGTATCTCACGACCGTAATCCCGATACCTTGCTTCCTCCTCCGCTGATTCATATCCCTCCGAAAGCCAGCTACTTTCGTAAAAGTCCAGTAGCTCATCCAGCGATGGCGGCGGCGGCACCTTAACCCTGAAGAAATGCTCAGCACAGCGGTGTAAAGTTGTGCCAAAGCTAAAGTACCACTTGTCCTTTGGCTTCAGGCCGTCAATATACTGCAGCTTATAGCGTAACGGGCAGGTCTGATAAAGAGAGAGCTGAGTATAGCTTAGAGGTTTCAATTCCCTGTCTCCTTGCCGTATTTTACAGTGAGCGCAGACTATTTCCAGAGTAAAACCGACCTGCAAATGTCGCCACAGCTATCGGGCGCACCGATGAGGTTGTCAAGCCAGTGCTAAATCTGTTAACATTGATACCATTATAGCCCTGAAACGGATACAATGGAAGATATCTCAACTCTAGCGGCGCTTGGTGCTGGATTTGTCTCTTTCCTGTCACCCTGTGTCCTGCCGCTAGTTCCTATATATCTGGCGGGATTAGCCGGGCCAGAAATACTCGAAGCCAAGACTGATAAAAGAAGCGCCCACGTATTTCTGCACTCTCTCACCTTCGTCGCCGGCTTCACCGTGGTTTTCGTCATCCTGGGTGCCGGAGCAGGATTAGCCGGCCTCACCATCAGCGCCAACATAGAAATTATCCGCCGGGTCGCCGGCATCCTGCTCGTTGTATTCGGCAGCCTTCTCCTGCTGGCCCAGAAGATACCGCAACTTAACCTTGCCAAACATTTTTCACCGTCCCAGGGTAAAACCACCGGCTATCTGCGTTCTTTCGTTACCGGAGCCATATTTACTATGGTTCTGACTCCCTGCGTCGGCCCCATACTGGGGGGTATATTAACGCTTGCGGTAGCCTCAGAAACAGCTTCGCGGGGAGCGATGTTGCTGGGTATATACTCGCTGGGAATCGGAATACCGTTCCTGATAATAGGCGCCGCCTTTGATGCGGTACTGCCCTTCTTAAGACGCCTCCAGCGCTACTCAAGAACTATCTATATCATCAGCGGGGTGGTACTCCTGGTCTTAGGCATACTCAGCCTGAGCGGTAGATTAACTTGGTTCTAAGAGCAATTCAGTGCTAAAATAGCTTGACTGGAGAAGTTAAATGAGAGACAAACTACGGAGAGTCGTAATTACTGCGCTGGCTCTATTTACTCTGAGCCTGCTGATAACGAGCTGTGCCGGGGGCAGTTCATCACCCACGGTCACTGTCGGCTCGAAAGCCCCCGATTTCACATTACCCGACCTTAATGGTGAGTCCGTTTCCCTCAGCGACTTCTCCGGCAGACCATTGTTTGTTAATTTCTGGAATACCGGCTGCCCCCCCTGCCGCCGCGAGATGCCCTACCTCCAGGAAGTGTATGATGAAACGCAAGATGGAAGCCTCGTGATGTTGTCCATCAACATTGGCGAGAGTTCTGCCGCGGTGAAGAGCTATTTTAAGGATAATAACCTTTCCTTTCCC
>CAZHRO010000278.1:0-1712 GCA_964535045.1 uncultured Dehalococcoidales bacterium
AAGTAGTGCCTGACATACCAGAATGCAAGCTGCGAACTGTCCAGAAATAAAGCAGTTCTTAGCATCTTCAAAAGGAAATAAGCTCTCTGCCGAATGCAATAGATACCCGCTTGGACTTGTTACAGCTTCTCCAATTACGCGCAGCCTCTCAAGTCTATCAGAGAAAGAATCAGTATCATGTCTCCGGAGGCCACTCTCCAAACGACTCATCTTTTCTTTCTTAAATTTTCCCCAGAAGTCCCTTTGCATATCCCTTATCAGCACTTCGTATAGCCGCAGCTGGGGCAGACAAAGCACCCCTCCTGATAGACCAGCAGGTTGCCGCAGTCCGGGCACTGCCCGGCCAGGTTCTTCACCAGACCGTAGTCCTCCGGCCTCGGCTTGCCTTCATAGCCGGTGGTGTGTTTTTCCAGCACGCTGGCGATAGCATCGGCGCAGGAGAGAATGGATTTACCCTCCTCCCAGGCAATTGAGGGACAGCGGATGCCGCGGAGCTGCCTCACGACCGAGGCAACATCCACACCAGAGCGCAGGGCCAGCGAAATAAGGCGGCAGATAGCCTCAAGCTGGGCCTGAGCACAGCCACCCGCCTTACCCAGGGTGGAGAAGACCTCACATATCCCCTCATCATCGGAGTTTACCGTCACGTAGATATAGCCGCAGCCCGTGGTTACCCGTTCGGTCACCCCCGAGGTTGTCTTGGTTCTCTTCCTCGGACTACGCACCGCTCCCTCAACCCTCTCTTTCTTCTCCGTCTTGCCCGTGGTGAGTACCTGTCCCTCACGGCTGCCGTCCCGATAGATGGTTATCCCCTTGACCCCCTCTTCGTAGGCCAGCATATAGACCCTGGCCACATCCTCAACCGTAGCCTCCCTCGGGAAATTAACCGTTTTGGAAACTGCGTTATGGGTAAACCGCTGAAAAGCCGCCTGCATCCTGACGTGCCACTCCGGGGCTATATCGTGAGCCGTAACAAATACCCGCTTAACCTCATCCGGAACACCCTCTACCTCGTGAAGGCTAGCCCCCTCGGCCAGCTGGCGCATCAGCTCCTCAGAGTAGAAACCCTCCTTTTTAGCCACCTCCTCAAAATAGGGGTTTACCTCAATAAACTCGTCCCCATCCAGGATATGGCGCTTGTAGCTTAAGGCAAAGAGGGGCTCAATGCCACTGGAGCAGCCGGCAATGATACTCAGCGTGCCGGTCGGCGCGATGGTAGTGCAGGAGGCATTTCTTATCTTCGGGGCCCCCGGCTTATCGTAGATACTGCCTTCAAAGGCCGGGAAGGCACCCCGCTCCTGAGCCAGTTCCTGTGAAGCCCTGGCTGCCTCCTCAGTGACAAATTTCATAATCTCAGCGGCAACCTCAAGAGCCGCCTCTGAATTGTAGGGAATACCCAGCTTAATCAGCATGTCAGCAAAGCCCATCACCCCCAGCCCAATCTTCCGCGACTTCCTGGTCATCGCCTCAATTTGAGGCAGCGGAAATTTGTTAACCTCAATGACATTGTCCAAAAAGCGGACGGTAGTCTTAATCGTCTCCTTCAGTCTGGGATAATCAATCTCAAAATTACCATTCTTGCGGCGCACCATCCGGGACAGATTGATGGAGCCCAGATTACACGATTCGTAGGGGAGTAGCGGCTGCTCCCCGCAGGGATTGGTACTCTCGATGCTGCCCAGATGGGGGGTCGGGTTATCATTATTGATACG
>CAZHRO010000279.1:0-1706 GCA_964535045.1 uncultured Dehalococcoidales bacterium
CTTCACGCATAAACAGGATACCGATTTCGTCTGGCTTGAGCGTTTCGTCAAGGCGCTTGGCGATGAATTCATTTTCAGGCATATTCACCACCTCTATCACATGAACCTCTCAATCGAACGCGTTTACGGAGTCGAGTCGGGGCGCTCGCCCAGCGTAACCTCAATCTCAATATGTTCACCGTCACGCAGCATGCCGAGCGACACTCTCTGCTCTGGCTCAAACTCCTGCAATATACGCTGCAAGTCTTCCACACCGTCTACCTGTTTGCCTTCAACCGCTATGATAATATCACCGCCGACCAGTATCTGCTGTCCTTCTATCGTCACGGGCTTGTAGCTGCCTCTTAGCCCTGCCATGTCTGCCGGGCTCCCGCTGTATACCTGCTCTACCAGAACCCCCTTCTGGTCAGAGGGAAGCTCCATAGCTTCGGCTATTTCCGGCGTCAGCGTCAGGCCCAGGATACCCAGCCAGGCATGGCTGGTCTGCTGTTCGGCAGGCTCAGGTTGCTCCTTTTGACCCGGCCGGGCGGCCAGCGTGACTTTGACATCAGTCTCCTGTCCCTGTCGGAGCAAGGTGAGGGTAACCGTCTGACCGACCTCAGTGATGCGGGCGAGGTAGGTCACCAGGTCGCCAAAATCCGTTACCGGCTCCCCATCTATGGCGGTGATCACATCACCCCCCACACGCACCTCATCGCCATCAATGGTTACCTGGCGGTCGCTACCCTTCAAGCCAGCCTCATCCGCCGGGCCTCCCGGGACAACATCAACGACCAGAGCGCCACGCTGGGCGGGCTCAAGGTTCATCGCTTCTGCCAGCTCCGGGTTGAGGGAGATACCGCTGATGCCCAGCCACGGGTGCTCGTAGTAGCCATTCTTTATCAGGCTGGGCACAACCTTCTTCACAATAGCAGAAGGAACGGCAAAGCCGATGCCGGCATTGGCTCCTGATGATGAGATAATCGCCGAGGTCACCCCGATAACCCTCCCATTACGGTCAACCAGCACGCCTCCGGAGTTACCCGGGTTGATGGGTGCATCCGTCTGGATGACATCAGGAATACTGTATCTAGAACCACCGGATTCGCTATTGGCTGGTAAAAGCCTTCCCAGGGCGCTGATAAAGCCCACCGTCATCGTGCCTTCTAGCCCGTAAGGATTGCCGATGGCCACCGCCAGTTGTCCCACTCTTAGCCGGGTTGAGTCGGCAAGCTCTACCGGTTGGAGTTCATCCTGCGGCATGTCAACCCTGATGATGGCAATGTCGCTATCCGCATCGGTGCCTACCATCTTGCCCGAAACCGTAGCGCCGTCATGGAAGGTTACGGAGATGCGGTCGGCCCCGGCAACGACGTGATTATTGGTCACGATATGGCCCTCTTTATCCCATACAAAGCCGGATCCCAGACCCTTTGAGTAGTATTCCTGTGGTCCCTGCGGGAAGGGAAAGCTGAAGCCGGGAAAGCCTGGTATCTCGGGCAGGGTGGGAAACATGACCTCCTGCTTCTGGACAACGCGGATGTTCACCACCGAGGGGCTGACCTGGGTGTAAATCTGCTCCAGGATTGCCTCAATATCGGTTGTGATGGTCACCGATTGGGATGGTGGTGAAACCACCTCCGGGGCCGTACTTGCCGGTGGGGCTGGTGCCGTTGCTGGCGGAGCCTGGGGAGCGCACCCCCCAACCACGACCACAACGGCCAGTA
>CAZHRO010000280.1:0-1684 GCA_964535045.1 uncultured Dehalococcoidales bacterium
CGCTTGTATATTACTTCTGAAGCTAGCAGATGCTTTTCAGTCTCAGTGGGGGTTAATATTAGACTAACGGGTTCCGGTGAGGTGCACAATTCGCTGGGGAGCCAGAAGCTGCCCCGTCGTTTAGATTGCCTGCCGGTCCTTATAACGAGACCCGCTTTAGGAAATTGGAGTGTCGCTAGTAGATAGCTCCGTATTATGTTACAAGCATGGGAAAGGGAACCGGCTCGTTACTGCGGGGCCCGAATATTGAGAAAGGAGAAGATACAATGATCAAAAGTGTCGGTATTGACCTGGCTGGAGCCGGAGAACACAAGGTACGTTGCCTGGATGAGCGAGCACAGATGTGTGATGGCCTTACCTTCCAGACCACGCCAGAGGGACTCAGCAAGCTGGAAGAGCGGATCTTCAGGGATGGATCTAACCCAGTCATTGTCTTTGAGCCTACCGGCTTGGCCTGGCTAATAGTGGCTATCTATCTTAAGGCGCGGCATCCCGATTGCCATCTGGTAAGAGTCCAGGCGCGGAAAGTAGTTGCTTTGCGCAAGTATCTGCGCCGCTCATCGAAGAGCGATAAGATTGATGCCCTGACCCTGGCCAAGATGCCCTTTATCGACTCGGAGCAGTTAGAGGAGATCTACCTTCCTCCAGCCAAGATATACGCCATCCAGCGACTGGCTCGCCAGAGAAAACGGCTGGAGAGTGAAATCGGGGCTCGCAAGAAGAGAATCGGGTCTATTGTGGATGGTTATTTTCCAGGGATACGACAAGCATTCTCAAACCCCTGGTCTGCCCATGCCAGAGCTTTCCTTGGTTCGTGTTTGAACCCCCTGGAAGTGGTCCACTCAGGCGAAAAAGCTCTCCACTCTTTCCTGACGAAAGCAAGACGACATAGCAACGCTGACGCAGTGGAGAGCCATCTGGTCTACCTTGCCTGCCAGGATGCAGCAACCCTGTACAAGCTCTCCAGTCCTGTCGGAACGATAGATGAAGACTTCTTTGCCGCTCTCCAGGACGAAATATCTCGAGAACTCAGGCTAATGGAGATGGCAGAGGCTGAATCTGAAGCTATAGCCAAACGCCTGGAACAGTTGTACCATGAACTTCATCCCTCGGATAACTTGCGCACCATACCGGGTGTCGGCGAGCACACTGCTCCGATTCTCCTGGCAGTTGTGGGCGACCCTGCGCGCTTCCGAAGTCAGTCGGCATTTGCCAACTACACCGGAGTCGTGCCGGCGGCAAAGCAATCAGCTGACGCGGAGGCCAAAGGTTTGAGGATGACCAAAGCTGGTCCGGCCGTGATGAAGTGGAGCCTTTACCAGTCAGGTCAAATAGGCCGCCGTTTTGATCCGCAACTTGCGTGGGTCTACTATCGGGAGATGGTGCACTATGGCAAGAACCATAGGCAAGCTATGGGGGCCGTGATGAGCCACATTGGAGCAAGAGTGCTGGCAGTTCTGAGGGAGGACAAACCATATGAATTGCGGGACATTGATGGGAGACCCATAACCGGCGATGAGGCAAGGAGATTAATCCTGTTGAACTATCAGGTGCCTGAGGAGATAAAACGTGAAAGACGACGGCGCAAACAGACTGCAGGCAGCGCTACTAAGTCAACCCGAAGAAACCGGGAGATGGCAGCTCACAGGACGAACGAGGCAGCTACTGCTCCTCAGCCTGTAGA
>CAZHRO010000281.1:0-1666 GCA_964535045.1 uncultured Dehalococcoidales bacterium
CGCCAAATGTTCCCAGTAACATGCGCTCAGTGTGGACAAGATACTGAAGTGCCTTTCGAGCCCCGAGAGGATCGACCGGTATATTGTAGTGAATGCTACAAGACTGTCAGGTGACCGCATAAGGACATTTTGACTTCAAAGACGCACATAGGCCAGGGATGCCTGGCCTATGTCTGGTTTTGGTGAAAATACAATCCGCAGTCTACGCGGCTTCTTCAAGAACCAATGCCTGCATGTCTTGTGTCAATTTACCGGCTTCAGACAACATAAGTCGTCAGTCTGTGACCACAAAAAGATGTTACTGAAGCAAATCAATCATTTTCCGGCTCGTATGTATGTTCTTTGCACAGTGGTTTCCTGTCCTATATACTAGAGATAGTATTTCGCTGAAATCCTGAGATTCTTTTGAGTATTGGAATGGCCCGAACTCTACCAAAAGAAGAGAGGAGGCTATCCAGTATTGGGAGGTAGAACGATGACAGACCAAGAAGAACAATTACTAAAGGAGGCCAAGCGAGCGGAGGAGCGTGCAGCTGAGGAAATTGAACAATCAGCTAGAGAACAGGCAAGAAAGAAAGCTAGTTTAGCTAGAGAACAGGCGATTGAAGAAGATCAGAAAAAAAGAAAAATCAAGCGTGCAGAAAAACAAGCTACCGAAGAAATTAAGCAATCAGCTAGAGACCAGGCAAGAAGGAAAGATACTTTAGCCAGGGAACAGGCGATTGAAAAAGATCAGGAGGCGAGAAAGCTCAAGGCTAAGAAACAATAACGGGAGTAAGTTAAAAGGGTATTTGGCAGTGAGACGAGTTATTTCTTTTATCACTTTCAAATCCCCTTTTTACTTATAAGTAGGATGGTAATAAATAAGGATAAGATTACAGTTAGTCTATTAGATTTCTATCTCGCTTCCCGGACTGCACTGGAGATCCAGTGCAACTCTGCCACAATCATGTGCAGAACATGACGTTCACAAGTCTGGTAGCGGGTGGGAAATTAGCAAGTAAGAGGAGTAAAATTACCATGAAGACCGACGCAGAACTACAGCAGGATGTTATGAATGAGCTCAGATGGGAACCGACTATTGAAGGCGCGGAGATTGTGGTTGCTGTCAAAGATGGTGTTGTGACACTGAGGGGCTATGTCGATAGCTATGTTAAGAAGGGGACTGCCGAGCGTGCCGCCGCACGAGTTTTTGGAGTCAGGGCGGTGGCTGAAGAAATTCAGGTCAGGTTGCCCGGCTCTCTTAAGCGGTCAGATGAGGACATCGCCCGGGCGGTAGCAAATGTTCTCGATTGGAATGTATTGGTACCCCATGACCGCGTCAAAGTGCAGGTGCAGGACGGGCTGGTTACTCTGAGTGGCGAGGTAGACTGGGGGTATCAAAAATTCGCTGCTGAGGAGGCCGTGCGCTACCTCATGGGAGTGGTATGGTTTAGTAACCAGATTACGGTCAAGCCGGCGGTCAAACCGCAGGATGTAAAGGACAAAATTGAAAGCGCATTCCGGCGTAATGCCTTGCTTGATTCGAGGCGAATCACAGTAGAAGCTCGCGGCGGCTGGGTGATTCTCAGCGGCAGTGTGCACTCCTGGGGAGAGAGCAGAAGCCCAGTGGGCGGCCTGGGCTGCACCAGGCGTGTCCGAAGTGGAGAATAATATTATAATTAGT
>CAZHRO010000282.1:0-1663 GCA_964535045.1 uncultured Dehalococcoidales bacterium
TATGGGTTTTCACTCTGTGTTGGATGTCCTCTTTGTCTTTGGGGTGGCCATGTTTTTTGGTTGGGCAGTTAAGAAAACAGGGTCACTTTTAGGAGTGACCCTGGCTCACGGTCTGACCAACGCAATGTTATTCCTGGTATTCCCCTTCTTCTACTAAATAATCACCTCAGCAATCTTCATGGCGACAAAAACACCGAAGGCGATAGCCAGGGGCCAGATGCCAACACTCAAGAATCGGGACAGCCGAGTTCCCGAGTTTGAGTGGGCAGCCCCGGCTAGTTCCTTGGCTCCGAGTAGAGCTCCGAAGCCGACGATAGCCACGGTACTGACAGCGGCGGCCAGCCCCATAGCGGTGATGGTGGTTACCGTGGTGACAGTAGTGACGGTGGTTATGGTAGCTGCGGTGACAATAGTAGTAATCATAGCTTCACTCCAAATACCTGTGTCAGTATAATAGCATAAATAGTTACAATTGTCAAGTCATACTTTAGTTTGGTTTCTCTGGTTTTCTGGAACCTGTCCTTTAGCTGGCGTCGGCTACAGTATTAAGCCCTTAGCCTTGAATCCCTCTTCGGTGCCTTCTGAGAACTGACGGGATAGTTATACCAGCCACGACGGCAGCTATAATGCCACCAACCAGCCACCAGCTAGCTTGAGTTGAGCTTGGCGGCGTCGCTGGGGAACTCTGCTTGACCTCATGGCTGATGGCGATGAACATCTGGAATAACACACCGCAGCCGGATCATGGCGGCAAATCACCATTTGAAATCCGTCGAGAATACGCTATTCAATCCGGTGGTTGGTAGAGGAAAACTGGCAAATAAGAACTAACGGATGCCGGTATCAATGTTGACATCGATGGTAATCGTCTCATCGGCGGCTACCGTTATCTTCTGCGGCAGATTATCGACGGTGTCCGCACCCGAGCGGTCAATATCTATAACGTAGGTACCGGGCGCAATTTGGGCAGTGTAGTAGCCGGTGGGCCCATTGCCTATCTGTGTAAAGTAGACCTCTCGCACTAGATGCCTGCCTGACTCATCGTAGATTATCAGCTTCCTGGCGGCAAAGATCTCAGGGGGTACCGCAGGGCATTCGCCGGGCTTTTCTACGGGGCTAATCGGCCCAATGGTTACCGCTCCCTGCAACAGCACTGTCTCTGGCCCCTGCGGCTGCTGGCAGGACAGGGCCAGAAGACCCACCGCCAGCACGCCAACAACAATTAGCATTTCCCGCCATTTCTTCATAAGAGCCTCCTCGTTCCCAAAGACCACGGTTCCCCGACAAGTCTTCCATGGCGTCTCATCTTTTTTAAAATACTATATCAAACCGAGGGCAATTTGACGAATGTGAGTGAGTAGTAAGAAGCCAATATCGCTAACCGTTACCTGACCTGATTGCACTTAACGAGGCAGTGTCCCTTGTGGTATCCTTTTTCCGCCGCGTTCGGGGCACTGCCGGTTATTTCGATACCCCGGGTGGTACTGTAATCGGGTTTGTGGAGCCAGTTTTACATCCGTAGTCACTACCAAAGCGTAGATATGAACCGAAAAGGAAACCAAGGAGGAGATAGAGCCGCGAAGAAAGCTAAGCAAACTGGCAATTTTTGTGGAGCGGGTGAAGGGATTCGAACCCTCGACGTCTTGCTTGGGAAGCAAGCACT
>CAZHRO010000283.1:0-1660 GCA_964535045.1 uncultured Dehalococcoidales bacterium
CCTAAAATAGCTTCTCATTCTGTCGAAACCCTTTGGTCACACAATGGCTATTTGTTTAATAAGCTGGCAACTCTTACGGAGCAGGTCTAATCAAAGTTCGGATGCTAAGTCTTGCCTGCGCTATCGACGGCCTACGGATATTTTCCGTCAGAAGTTACATTCCCTCGTCGGCTTCCGGCCTGAGATGATTAAGCCCCAGAAATTCGTATCGATATGCCAATTCAGGAGTTTGGTTCTGCCGAGCATCACTCCTATCTCACTAGCAGTGTAAGAGGCTTCGATAGCCGCCAGGCAGGTGGGTTGCATTTCCTCTGGCCGGGTTATAGCCCACAGAAACTGCTTCACCCGGGGCTTAATGTCACGCCTCAGGTCAACAATGCAGTATCTGCCACCTGGTTTCAAAACCCGGTTGATTTCATCCAGGATCGGTTCTGGGTGTGCCCATTCGTGCAAGGAGCAGTTAGAAAAGACGGAGTCAAAAAGCCTATCCTCAAACGGCATCTGGCTGGCATCTGCTATGATATACTCAACCCTGCTTGATAAGCCATATTGATTGGCGTGCTTTCTGGCGATGGCTATCATATGCTTATCAATATCTAGACACCTGAGAGTGGTGTCCCTGGTACTCTTGAGCCATTCTAACCCAAGATATCCCGGCCCGGAACCAACCTCAAGAACTAGGCCAGAAGTAATCTCGGCTCTTATGACTGGCTCGAGATATTGGGCCTGGAGCCAGCCGCCGTCCAACATACTGCATGTCATATCGTCATAGACCCGGGCAAAAAAACCCTCCCTCTCTTTCAGGTCGGTTTGAGGTGTTCTCGAATCTGTCACTTTTTACCTCCACACCCTAGAACTCAGGGCTTCTATGAGCTTACTCCTAATTAACTTTCCTCGCTAAATAAGCCCTGCTGCTCTCTATGGAGAGCAATTCTTCAGGAGAGCCCTCAAAGATAGCCCGGCCATCTTCTATAGCATATCCTCGGTCAACGATATTGATGACCTGCTCAAGCCTTTGGTCAATCAAAAGGATGGTAACCCCCTGGTCCCGTAGCTCGGCGATGGCCCTAACTACCTTTTTTACTAACTGAGGGGCCAGCCCTAACGTCGGGCAATCCAGCAAGAGTAACCTCGGATGAGACATAAGAGCCCGGCCAATGGCCAGCATTTGCTGTTCCCCGCCAGAGAGGGTCCCCGAATATTGCCGTCTGCGCTCTTTAAGAATCGGGAAGAGCTGATATACAGTCTGGATATCTTGGTCTATGCCGTCTCGCCCCTCTTTCTCGTGTCGGTGATAAGCTCCCAAGAGGAGGTTATCGATGACACTCATCGCTGGAAAAAGCAACTTCATTTCATCGACATAGGATATTCCCAGCGGCACTATCTTCTCTGGAGGTAGCCTATGGATCGGAAATTCACTGAAAAGCACCTCGCCGCTAACTATAGAGAGCAAACCGCAGATTGCCTTCAGTATTGCCGTCTTGCCGGAGCCATGATGTCCCACCAGAACCACAATTTCCCCCTCCCTGATATGAAGAGATACTCCACGCAAGGCCGGCACCGACCCATAACTGGCGTGGACATCGTTCATTTGTAGTATAGTGTGATTACTGACCATCACGATACTAGCTCCCCTTGTCTTTCAACTGCTCGCCACCCA
>CAZHRO010000284.1:0-1658 GCA_964535045.1 uncultured Dehalococcoidales bacterium
CAGCCCCCACCTCATCTACTACCTCGCGCAGGGTGACAATATCACCGCTTCGCTTGGAAACTCTAACCTGCTCCCTACCCCGACGCAGGGTGACCAGCTGAGAGATTATTACCTGAAGCCGTTCCGGGGCGATACCAAAGGCACCAACCACCGTTTTCATCCGGGATACGTGCCCCTGATGGTCTGCCCCCCAGATATTAATGACCCTGTCAAACTTACGCTCAATGAACTTGTTGTAGTGGTAGGCGATATCAGCGGCAAAGTAGGTGGGTGAACCATCACCCCGCACTACGACGTTGTCCTTATCCTCACCCAGGGCAGTAGATATGAACCAGGTGGCCCCTTCTTTATCACCAATGTAGCCTCTGTCACGCAGGATTGACATCGCTCTCTGGTACTGCCCGTTATCATAGAGGCTCTGCTCGCTGAACCAGACGTCAAAGGTCACCCCCAGCAGCTCGAGGTCCTGTCTAATCTGCTTTATCACCCTGTTTAGGCCAAACTCGGCTAGCCTGGCTACTGCCTCTGCTTCCGGAAGTTTAAGATACCTGTCCCCCTCTTCAGCAATGAGTTCTTTAGCCAGATCAATCATGTAGCTACCCTGGTAGCCATCGCTGGGCATCTCAACCTCGTTGCCTAAAGCCTGCTGGTAGCGGGCATACAGGGAGCGGGCAAAAGCATCTACCTGATTACCCGCATCATTAATATAGTATTCCTTCTCAACGCTATAGCCGCTGGCCGTGAGTACTTTGGCTAGGGTGCTGCCCAGAATAGCACCCCGCCCATGCCCCACATGAAGCGGCCCCGTGGGATTAACGCTAACAAACTCTATCTGCACCCGGCTACCCTGCCCGAGATTACTGTTGCCATAGGTCTCGCCAGCCAGCAGGATTTCATCAACCTGCTTCGCCAACCAGCTATTGCTCAGGGTGAAGTTTATGAAGCCCGGTGACGCCACCTTGATGCTATCAATCTCAGGAGTGGCGGCAATAAGCCCGGCAATTTCCTCAGCGATAGCCAGTGGCTTAACACCAGCGGCACGGGCCAGCTTTAGAGGCAGACTGGAGGCATAGTCTCCGTGTTCCGGATTCTGGGGGTGCTCCACCGTTACCTGAGGCAAAACGACCGAAGGTAGCCTGCCCCGCTCTTGAGCCCGGCTGGCTGCCTGCGTTAGTAGCCCTTCCAGTTTATGTTTTATCATCAGCATTCTACTCTACTATCTCGATTCAAATGTCAGTCTCTAAAGACCTTCACAAGCTAAATTTTTTATGTCTGATTATAGCATAAAGCTGGTTAAAAAGGATAACTCAAGATTGTTTTCACTGACCTCACCCCGACGATAGATTACGGAGATATCACCCTGGCTTGTAATTGCAACCAGGTGCAATAACTATGAGTTGCATTGTGACATTCGGGAAAAGAACTTCATCCCTGTTCTTGTCCTCGAAGCTTTATCCTTTATTCCATTTTCTCAAATTCGCTTTTGTCTACCCCGCAGACAGGACATACCCAACCGTCTGGTATCTCTTCAAAGGGCGTCCCCGGTTTGATGCCACCATCGGGGTCTCCCAGTTCTGGGTCATAGACATAGCCGCAAACGGTGCATCTGTATTTTGTTATCTTGGGTGCCTCCTTTTTCTCCGCAATATAGCTGGGAG
>CAZHRO010000285.1:0-1641 GCA_964535045.1 uncultured Dehalococcoidales bacterium
GAGATTACCGGTAGTAACGACCCCTACTATAAGGAGAAATTGCGGGCCAATCAGCAGGCCCTGTCCCTCTATCCGCGGCTTGGGGAAGTGGTGGCTAAGTCCGATGACCCCCTGCTTACCGCCTGTAAATTGGCCATCGCCGGTAACTCAATTGACCTCGGCCCTGATTCTAAGTATGCGGCTATAGACTCAATTATTGAGCTGGCCCTTAAAGCGTCCCTGGCTATAAACGACTATCCCCGGTTCCGGGAGAGTATTAACCGGTCTCAAAATATCCTGTATCTGGGGGATAATGCCGGCGAGGTCGTCTTTGATAGAGTACTTATCGATGAGCTCAGAAAGGTCGGCGATTTCAACATAAGCTTTGTGGTCCGGGGAAAGCCGATTATAAATGATGCTACTTTAGCTGATGCCGAATATGTGGGGCTGGATGAGGTAGTCGATGTTATCGCCAGCGGTTCTAGTGCCCCGGCTCTGATTCTTTCGCAGTGTTCACCGGAGGTGCGTGAGCTTTACCACTCAGCCGATACCATAATTTCCAAGGGGCAGGGAAACTACGAGTCGCTGAGTGAAGAGCGGGAGAATATATTTTTCCTTCTCAGGGTTAAGTGTCCGGTGGTGGCCAGGCTACTTGGTGCCGGGGTTGGTGATGCTGTTCTCAAGAAGCAGGATAATGTGTCACAATCAGGCTGAGGCTTGGTTGCTTATTAACCTTACTTGGTTATTAATCATTTTTTGGCTATAATTGAGAAGATTTGTGGCTTAACCTTCGGCAGTTTATAAGTGGGGGGACTTGGATTTGGCTAAAAAGAAGCGGCCAGAACATAAGCGCGAATTTACCAGGCATCAGCTCAGCCGGCAGCAGCAGCAGCAGAGAAGGCATCGCCTTTTTCTGATTGTGGGGATTGCTGTTATTGCTGTCGTGGGTGGGGTTATCGGGGGTGGGTGGTATAAAAATGAGTACCTGCCGATGCGGGAGACGGTAATTAGAGTAAACGATACCGAGTTTACCATGGGGTACTATGTGAATATGCTGGAACTTCAGGGACGAAAGTATGGCGAACTCTACGGGCCGGAGCAGTCCTTGATGTACCTACAGACCCTGGCTGATCAAGTGGAGCAATTTATCGAGCAGAGCGAGTTAATGAGGCAGGCAGCTTCAGGTTTGGGCATTGTGGTTAGCGATGACGAGGTTGATGAGAAGCTCAAGGAGCAAGACCCGCCGCTGAGTAAGGACTATGGTGAGCTGATGAGGCATGACCTGCTGATTCAGAAGCTGCTGGATGAGCACTTTGACAAGCAGATACCGGTGTTTGCCGAACAGAGACACATTAAGGCGATGTTTCTGGAGAGCGAGAGCCAGGCAGAGAGCACCAGGGCGAGACTGGTGGAGGGTGAGGATTTTAACACTCTGGCCAGTGAGCTTTCTCTAGATAATCTCTCCCCGGAGGGAGATGGCGATTTTGGCTGGCACCCGAAGGGTGTCCTGTCTGATAGGTTCGGGCTTAAAGAAGTGGAAGATTATGAAAGTCATAAAAAAAATCAAAACCAAACCAACGGTTTTAATTAGATTTAGAACTGATACAAATAAATTTAATTCCAATTATGAAAGAAATCAGTTTTTTAGAGGTTTACATGGCT
>CAZHRO010000286.1:0-1622 GCA_964535045.1 uncultured Dehalococcoidales bacterium
GGTTATCGACCCTGTCCCCTTCTTCTATCTTCTCGGCTTGGGTGAGGTCCTCTTGGGTTCTATTATAAAAGGGGCTACGGTAGTCATAATTCCACAGTTTACCCCCCGGGCCGTCCTGGCAGCTGTCGAGAGGGAAAAAGGCAGTATTATTTACGGGGTGCCTGCCATGCATAACGCTCTAGCCATGTTACGTGGTGAGGTTATCAGGGGCTATAACCTTAATTCACTGAGGGTAGCCTCTACTGCCGGGGCGAAAACCTCGCCTCACCTGATGAAGATGCTTGAGGATAAGCTTGGCCTGACTCTCTGCGAGACGTATGGTCTTTCCGAGCTTTCGGTTGTCTCGATGAGTACGCTGGCTAATCACAGGCTGGGGACGGTGGGTAAGCCGGTTTGTGACCTCAAAATAATCGGAGATGATGGTGAGGAAGTAGCTACGGGTGAGATAGGAGAGGCGGTCTTTAGGGTTCCCTGGGTAATGAAGGAATACTACAAAGCCCCCGAACTCACGGAGCAGGCGTTAAGGGACGGCTGGTTTTATACCGGTGATTCGGTCAGGATGGACGGGGACGGCTACCTTGAGTACATCGAGAAGAAATCGTTTATCATAGTGACTCCTTCAGGGCTGAAAATTTCTCCGTGGGAGGTTGAGAATCTGCTTTTGCAGCACCCGGGCGTTGCTGAAGCTGCCTATGTGGGGGTGAGGGGTGCCTACGAGAGACTGGTTCCCACAGCCTTTATCGTCCCTGAAGAAGGGCAGCGTGTAACCAGAGAGGAACTAGCCGATTATTGCCGGCAGAGCCTGGCTGACTTTAAGTTACCCAGGAGATTTAAGTTTGTCGAGAGCCTCCCCAGGACCGGCTCGGGGAAGATTAACCGGCGCCAGCTCCAGGAGGGGTAAAAATAGATAGGAGCCCGCTTATCTCCCCACCCTCACCCACAGCCTTTCCCCATCGGTGATGAACTCTACCGTGCCATCTTCATCGGTGCGGTAGATGTTTTCCGAGCCTAGCCTGTCTTCAAGTCGGCTTAATACTTCGTCGCTGGGGTGACCATATTCATTATCGGCGCCCACTGAGATGACCGCTAGCTGGGGGTTAACCACCGCCAGAAATTCGGGGGTGGTCGAGGTATCCGAGCCGTGATGGGCAACCTTGAGCACGGTGCTCTTCAGGTTGGCTCGGTTATGTATCAGCTCAAGCTCGGCCTCCCACATCATATCGGCGGTGAGCAGGAAGCTTACCTCGCCCATATTCAAGCGCAGTATAGCGGCGTTATTATCAACATCGGAATCGGTACTGGTTAGGGGAGGGCTTTGCGGGTTGAGCACCTCTATGGACATCTCGTTACCCAGGTCAATCTGCTGCCCGACTTGGGCGAGGGTAGATTTAATATTTTTTTCTTCGACTAATCTGAGCCACTCATCGTAGATACCGGAATCAAAAGCCAAATCGGGGTAGAGCACCTGCTTAACCTGATACCGGTTGAGCACCTCGACCAGGCCGGTAATATGGTCGGTGCTGGGGTGGGTCAGTATCATCAGCTCGATAGTCCTGTCCCAGAAGGGTATTTTCCTGCCCAGCTCTAAGCCGATTGCCTGGGGGCTGGGGCCGCCGTCAATC
>CAZHRO010000287.1:0-1619 GCA_964535045.1 uncultured Dehalococcoidales bacterium
TGAGAGGCAAGACTATCTATAAAGCACTGCTGGAGAGGGAAGAAACAACCGCTGACGGAAGGGACGTAGGTATAGCCTGAAAACTAAAGGGGAAACCCGCGAAGGTCAGATGTACTGTGATTCAAAAGTAAGGAGGTGAAACATGGTCGAAGTAAAAGTCTTTGGGACTACTCCACCCTGCGCCAAGTGTAAAGAGATGGAAAGGAGGGCCAAGAATGTCGCCACCAGATACCCGGGCAAGATAGAAGTTGCCAAGTTTGATGCCCTCTCGGAAGAGGGTGATAAATACGGCATAATGTCAACCCCGACGGTGGTCATCAATGACAGAGTAGTTGCCGTAGGCAAACTTCTCACCGAAGAGGAGCTAGAAAAATCTATCAAGAAAGAACTGGAGGTATCGTCGTGAAAGTAAAGATGGAAGTATTTAGCGGTGACCCACCCTGCCCCGGGTGTGTCGCCATCCTGGCACTGGCTGATGAGTACGCCAAGAAACATAAGGGTAGGCTTGAGGTCATTAAGCTTATTGGGCAGGAAGCCATGACCAAATTTGAGGAATATAAGCTCGGCTGCGTGCCCGCGGTGGTCGTCAATGAGAAGATTAGAATTGAGGGCATCTGCCCCAGTCGGACCACTTTAGACAACGCATTAAGGGAGGGTGGACTGTGAACAAAGTGAAGATCGAGGCATTTCTTTCGGTGCCGACCTGCTCCGGTGGTGTCAACCTGACCAGGTTACTCAGTGAAATCCAAGAGGAATTTGGCGACAAGGTAGAAATCGTGACCTATAAAGGGCGTAACGAGCTATTTGAGAAATACAACCTGACCACCGCCCCAGCACTAATTGTCGGTGGGCTGGTCAGGATAATGGGGCTCTGTCCCAGCAAGGAGTCGTTAATATCGGCATTGAAAGAAACCGGGTTAGAATAACCAAACGGCAGCGCTAATCACCCACAAATTCAAATGGATGAAAATGAAGCTTATTGCTATCATCTTAATAACCGTAATAGCAAGTATCTCACTTACGGCTTGTAGCACTAACTCAATTACGGATATAGCGCCTGCAGAAATTGAAACTGTAATACGTGAATATTACGAAGCCTTTAACTCCTATGACCTCGACCGCATAGAGGCAGTGTTTGCTAAGGAGGCTTGGCAGGAGGAGGGTGGTGAGCTCAGCGCCTGGCTGCGTACTGCTGAAAGCCTGGGCTTCAAATCAGAGTTTGTTTCAATCGCGTCTACCAGAAATGACGGCAGTTCTATTCTAGCAACTGTGGAGGTAAACTCAGATCTGGGTGTGGGCAGGGATTTTGTACGTCTGATAAGAGAGCGAGGTGACTGGAAGATAACTGAGGTGCTAACCAAGAAGGTTGGTCAGATTTCACCACCAGAGGAAACGCCTTCCGGTTCGTCCTGCTGCCCGCAAACGGAGTGAACGCTCTTAAGAATAAATATCAGGGTTCTCGGTAATTGCTATGCTGAGAGGAGAAAATACACCAAAGGAGGCTGGTAATGAGCTATAAACTAAGTCGTCGCACTCTGGGGTAGGATGGATTTAATGGACACCGAAGTCATGTAGAATATAAGGACGGAGGTGTCAGATTGAAAGGTATTCCTAAAGGA
>CAZHRO010000288.1:0-1618 GCA_964535045.1 uncultured Dehalococcoidales bacterium
GGTCAACGTTCGAGACCTATCGAGTTTCAGGGAGCTTGAAAATCTCAGGGAGACGTTCCTCTCAATGTTGGGGCATGAGTTGCAGACCCCTCTTTCCATCATCAAAGGCTATGCGAGCACGCTTGCTCGCAGCGGAGATATGTGGGACCAAGAAACATTGCGCCAGGGGCTCAAGGTTATCGAGGATGAAAGTGACCGCCTTAACGCAGTAGTAAGCAGGCTCCTGCTTGCCTCACGGATGACGGTGGGTGCCACGGTGTTAGAAAAAGAATTGGTGAACCTTGCGCATCTGGCCAGTAAAGTTGTGCGTCGCTTTCAGACTATCACTGATATTCATAAATTCGTAGTTGACTTTGAGCCTGCCTTTCCTGCAGTTCCCGCCGAGCCGCAGCTGATAGAGGAGGTGATAAGCAACCTGGTGGATAATGCCGTTAAGTACTCGCCAGAGGGCGGCTCCGTAACCATATCAGGTAGACGAAGTGACGGGCAGGTAAAGGTGACTGTTACGGATCAGGGCATAGGTATTTCGGATGAGGAGAGAGAGCACATTTTCGAGCGTTTCTACCGGGTGGATGGCACGCTAACCCGCAAATTCAAAGGGGTAGGGCTGGGGCTATATATCTGCAAGTCAATTATTGAGGCTCACGGGGGAACGATTGAGGTTGACAGCGAGGTGGGCAAAGGGTCTCAATTCACCTTTACCCTCCCTGTGGAACAAATCACTTAAGCATTCGAGGGTGGAACCGGCATGAACATGAACATGAAGAGCGGCAAGAAAATACTGGTTGTGGATGATGAACCGAGAATGGTTCAGTTCATCACCATGAACCTGGAATCAGAAGGCTTTCGTGTTGTTAGTGCCTCTAACGGCTACGAAGCCCTGGAGAAAGTAACGCGGGAATTACCCGACTTGGTTGTCCTCGACGTCATGATGCCGGAGATGGATGGCTTTGAGACACTGAAGAAACTGCGCAAACTATCCTCCGCACCGGTCATTTTTCTAAGTGTCAGAGGGCAGGAGCTTGACCGGGTTCACGGCCTGGACATTGGCGCGGATGACTATATGACCAAGCCTTTCAGCCCGAGAGAGCTTGTATCGAGAATCCGTGCCGTGCTGAGAAGGACTGAGGCAAAGAGTCTGGCAACGACATCTGAGATAGTCATTGACGATGACCTGCGTATCAATTTTGACCAGAGAAAGGTTATCGTTCGAGGCCAGGAGATACAGCTGCGACCGACTGAGCACCGGCTTCTCTACCAGCTGGTGAGCAACGCCGGGAAGTTGCTCTCTCACGAGACGCTCTTGTCGCGGGTCTGGGGACCAGAATATCGGGATGAAGACCACTATGTTCGGCTCTATATTACTTACCTGAGGCAGAAGATAGAGAAAGACCCCAAGAACCCGGAATACATCCTCAGTGAGCGTGGATTGGGCTACCGGTTCAAGGAGTTTAGTCAGCCCCAGTAGCTCCACCCTTACTTTACGTTTGAAGCGTACTTCTTTTCGCCGCCAGGGACAACACAGTCCAATACCGCCAGCGAACGCTACAGCTCTTTCCAGACGCCGATAAGCTCAGCTATGCTGGCGCCTACGTGGAGATACAAGAACGTCTGGATG
>CAZHRO010000289.1:0-1614 GCA_964535045.1 uncultured Dehalococcoidales bacterium
TTCTTCATTCTAACCTCCTTCAGGGTTCTATTCTAGTCAAATCATGAATTTAGTTCAAGGGTTTGACTTCGGGGTATGCGAGACCATGTGGGTGAAAAATATGGAAACCTCAAAGAGTTCAAAAACCACAGGGGCAAAAACAGTGAAAAATCTAACCTTGGGTTCACACAGTAAGCCACTGGCCGACAGTCTCTGTCGCCCGATCACCGCCAAAGTGCTGCTTAAAAATGCGGAAATAGTAGAGTTCTTCCGGGCTGCGAATAAAGGGGTATTTGACTTGTTCTCGGGCCAGTTCGTAATCTGATATGTGCTCTTCGAAATAGGCAGGCAAGACGCCGGCAGAGCCAGAGCCCTGTGAAAATTCCTGCTTACTCCGCCATACTATAGGGCTGGGAAGCAGGTTTTCATAGGCTTTGCGGAAGATCCACTTTTCGACCTTACTGGCTCCCTGGGGCTTCTGCTTATAACCTGGAGGTATCGCCATAGAGTACCGCAGTAACTCTCCCGATATTAGTGGGGCCACAACACGGATAGAGTGGCACTGGTTCATACGGTCAAGGCGTAACGAGGCATTGTTATGTAAAAAGCCAATACACTCCATCTGTTTGCTAAATAGCTCCTCCGTAGGGCAGTGCCCGAGATACGTGTAACCGCAAAACACTTCATCTCCTCCCTCACCAGAAAGGAGTATCTTAACACCGTGCTCGCGAGCATACTGAGAAATGAGGTAATTGGAAACAGAACTCCTCACCAATGAGGGGTCAAAGCTCTCCAGGTAGTAGATTACCTCTGGTAGAACCTCCAGTATCCGTTTTAGGTCCACGATAAGCTCGTGGTGTTCTGAGTCAATATGCTTAGCTACAATACGGGCGGCGTGGATGTCGTTACTCTCGCCAACGCCGAGGGCGAAGGTCTTCATCCTGGCTTCTGGCCCAAACTTTTCTTTGTGTCTCTGGCTCCCGACATAATTGATAACGCTGCTATCCATACCGCCGCTGAGGAGGCCACCGGTGGGTACCGAGAAGTCAATCCGATTATCGAAGCTACGCTCGATAATGCCACGGATATCACAAGCCATTTTTTCGACAGTGGCCTCTCGGAACTCTGGTGGACTTTCAGGTAGAGCAGCGAATCGGCTGAAACGACCACTGCTATTCCGATAGTATCCGTTGGGGAATTCATAGACTTCTCCGCTTACCTGCAGTATCCCTTTGAGTTCTGAGGCAAGATACAGGGTGCCATCCTTCCAAGCATAGAAGAGGGTCTTGATACCGAGCAAATCCCGGGCCACGAATAAGTCCTGACCATCAGTAATAATTAGAGCGAAGATAGCATCATCTAGGTAGTCGAGCATCCCTGCACCGTACTTATCATAAAGATTAAGTAGCAAACGTTCCTCCCGGAAAGGCCCATCCGGTACCTGGTGAATTGAGGCTAGTTCAGACCAGTTACCCATCTGACCATCGTAGCAAATCGCCAGGTTCGGGTTATGAGGGCTTCGCACCGGAATAGCAATACCCTCAGTACCACTGGCATTATCTGCCCCAAGATAGTTCTGTGCCAGGATAATTCGGTCACTCTCGTATATCCCCGAGGCGTGTGGTCCTCGGTGTG
>CAZHRO010000290.1:0-1598 GCA_964535045.1 uncultured Dehalococcoidales bacterium
ATCAAAGACGAGGTTCACCGCCCTTCCCTTCTGCAGCATGCCGATGAGAAGCAGGCGGGTAAGGAAGGTCTTCCCGGTGCCGCTCTTACCAAAGATGCCGTTGGAACGCTTGACCAGCTCTTCCAGATTGAGGCAAATCTTGGTCTCCATGTCCAGCGGGGTGCCGATATAGAATTTTCTTTCGTCCTCCCCCCCGAAAACCAGCTCTACATCCGACTGCGCGGCCAGCTTTACTGTTGAGAAGTGGCTGGGAACGGTCTTAACCGGCTGCGGTCCCTCAATCAGGTTCGTGGCATCGCCGCCAATGGTTAACATCGGTAGAACGTGTAGTTCGCCGTAGGTGCTGGTGCCGGCTACTATCTCGGCTATAAAGGGGTCAGAGACGTCGGGTGGGGTGAGGGTAAGCTTGGGGTCAATCACCCCCAGGCTGATATCGGTAATCATGCCGAAGAAGCGCTGCCTTCGCCCCTCGACGGTCACATACCGCCCCACCGCCATATCCTCAACCGAGGTGGAGCCATCCAACCTGACCTCTATTCCCTTATTAAGAGAGCCGGAGGTAACAATACCCAGTCTTTCATCTCTCTCAGACATCATCCTTTAAGCCTCCCCAGAATCGCGCTGACCCGGCTGAAGTTAGTGCCGAGCAAAACAGCCAGTTCTTTACCCGCAGCAACCAGAAAGGCGTGCGGGTCTTCATGCACCCGGCTTATCTGGCGCAGTGAAGCGGCGATAATCTCATCGGTGGCGATGGGCAGTGGCGTGTTAACCAGTATATTAAGAAAGCCAAAAGACTGGCTGAACTCTCTTATCTCTTGCGGCGAGCAGAGGTAGACAAAGCCGTGAAGGCGCGCTGGCTTAGGCGGCAGGTAGTGGTGTAATCTATTACCTGCCTTATGCCCCACCACCAGGACCCCAAACTCACTCTTCAGCAGCTTCAAGAGCTGCGGGTTTGCCCGGTAGAGGGCTTCTTCGCTCACCTCATCCTTACCCCGGGCAATGGGACGTCGTCCCGACTCAAAGCTGGTGGTGGTCGCCCGGTAGACAACCCCAAATAGCTCCACATCCTGCTCCCGGGCCTTCACCAGACTGCCCAGAGGCGGCAGCTCATAGAGCTCATAGCACTGGGCAACGAAATCGGTGGTTGAGGCTTCAATAACCTCACCAACGCGCGGTGCCTCACTCATTTGGGTTTCCTATTTCTTCTTTTCCTTCTTCTGCTTGGGCTTCTTTACATTCTTTCTTCCCTTAGTGCCCATTTCATGCCTCCCGATTTAATTAAATAAGCGACTATTTTTAATCTTTTAAGGTGGTAGCACTTCTGTATCTTATCCCTATTTCCCGTCTCAATCAACCCTTCCCCTTCTCCAGACACGCCAGATATACTTCAGTATCAGCGGGTAAACACTGATAAGCGCTGCCAGGAGCAGGATGGCCATTATCTGGCTGAAGGGGTGGGCAGCTTCAGGCGAGGGGAGAAAGCGGATGGTGTGGATGGTGAGGGTAGCCAGCACCGCAGTAACTACGGCGGTAACCCCGATTCTCACCAGCCGGCTTTTCAGCTTTTCGATCAGACCAGGTCTAATTAGAAGCAGAAG
>CAZHRO010000291.1:0-1595 GCA_964535045.1 uncultured Dehalococcoidales bacterium
TCCCACCTTCTGGTGCTCTACTGGGCGCATCGTGTTCCCCCTGAAGGTCGCTCCATCATCAAAGCTCATCCCATGGGGAGAAAGGACCTGCCGCTGGTAGGTATTTTTGCTACCTGCAGCCCGGCACGGCCCAATACCATTTGTGCTACCGTGGTACGACTACTGGAGCGCAAAGAGAACGTGCTTAAGGTAGAAGGACTGGATGCGCTTGATAGCAGCCCCATACTAGATATCAAACCTTACAATCCCACCTACTATGCTACTGGTGATGTGAAGGTAGCCAGCTGGATGGAGCGAATTCATAGGGAGTTTGCCGAAGGTTTGATTACAGGTCGTGACAGTGAGGAAACCTGGTAATCTCAAGAGGATCGTGACGAAATGTCCGGCAAGCGGAACATTATCACCTACACCATAGGCTTTCTATTCATTCTGCTACTCAATTTCTTACTGCCCAGAATGATGCCTGGTAATCCCCTCATGGCTATCTATGGTGACGAAGCACTGATTGCCATGACACCAGAGCTTAAGGCTCAACTCGTAGAGCGCTTTGCTCTGGATAAGTCGCTGTGGCAGCAACTCGGTGCTTACTTTCTGGCACTGCTTCAGGGCCAGTTGGGTCACTCTTATTATTTTAATGCGCCGGTCTTCTCGGTAATTCTTGGGCGCTTGCCGTGGACCTTACTTCTGGTCGGTACTTCACTGGTAATTTCCACTGCACTGGGAATAATTCTAGGGATTGAATCAGGGTGGCGCCGAGGTTCCAAAACCGACCGTACCATGCTAGCCGGGCTGACGAGCCTGAGCGGCTTTCCCGACTTCTTCCTTGGTATGTTGCTGCTTATCGCTTTTGGGGTGACATGGGGAATTTTCCCCCTGGCTGGAGCAGTCACTCCCTATTCTGGTTTATCAGGATTAGCCCTGCTACTGGATGTATTAAGACACCTATTCCTGCCTGTAGTAGCCCTGACACTAGCTCATCTAGCCAGCAACTATCTGCTTACCCGAAATACCATGATTACGGTACTGAGGGAGCCTTACATGCTGACGGCCAAGGCCAAGGGCTTATCGCAGCGGGTACTCAAATACCGGCACGCTGGCAGAAACTCTATGCTCCCCGTGGTCACCCAGACCGGCATCTGGATGGGTCGGGTGGTTACCGGGGCTCTCTTTGTTGAACTGGTATTTGCTTATCCCGGCGTCGGTTACCTTACCTACGAAGCCCTGTTAGCCCGGGACTACCCAGTCATTCAGGGAGTGTTTCTGATAGTAGCTATATCCGTACTGGTCGCCAACCTTCTTATTGACCTTTCTTACCCAAAGCTAGACCCGAGAGTGAGCTATGCATATTGATTTGAAGAAGGAGATGAAAGAGAGTGGTTCTGGTAAGGCGGGGCTCGTTATCCTGCTGCTAGTGATAGCGGTGGCTCTCCTGGCTCCTGTCATAGCTCCTTATAATCCCTACCAGCAATCAACCGCATCCCTGCTTCCTCCGTCCTGGGACCACTGGTTGGGTACGAACCACGTCGGTCAGGATATTTGGAGTCGGCTGATCTATGGTGCCAGGACCTCCCTACTAGTTGGATTCGGAGCAGGCA
>CAZHRO010000292.1:0-1573 GCA_964535045.1 uncultured Dehalococcoidales bacterium
GCTAGCAGAAAGGCAGCAAGAGCCAAGAGCAGTTAGTCTCAGCAACTTCTATAACCAGATAAGCGCCGGGCAGGTTAAGGAGCTTAACATTATTCTCAAGGCCGATGTTCAGGGCAGCGTTGAACCGATAAGGAATTCTCTGCAGCAGCTAAGCACCGACGAGGTCCAAATTAGAGTCATCCACAGTGGCACGGGTAATATCACCGAGAGTGATGTTATGCTGGCTATCGCTTCCCAGGGGGTAATCATCGGTTTTGGTGTTAGTGCCCAGCCAGGGGCCCGGCGACTGGCGGAAAGGGAAGGCATCAGCATCCGCTCTTACAAGGTAATTTATGAGCTGGTAAACGATGTGAGCAGCGCCCTGAGAGGTATGCTGGAGCCGACCTATGTGGAGGTTACCGAGGGACGGGCCGAGGTTCGAGATGTCTTTTCGGTTGGTAAGCAAAACAAGGTCGCTGGTGTCTATGTTACCGAAGGCAAGATTGGACGCGGTACCTCCGTCAGGATATGGCGCGGGAAACAGTTAGTGTTTGAATCTACGGTTAGCAGCCTCAAGCGCTTTAAGGACGACATCAGGGAGGTAGCCGCCGGCTATGAGTGCGGGGTGGGGATTAAAGACTTCAGTGAGTTTCAGGTTGGTGATGTCCTTGAGTTCTTCCGGAAGGAGATTAAGCAATAGGGCAGGCTTAAAGCCAGGGGAGCATAAATGGCGCATCGCATTGAGCAGGTAAACAAGCTTCTCCGCTGTGAAATTAGCGAAGTACTCCGGCGTCAGGTTAAAGACCCTCGACTTAACACCTTTTTGGCGGTGACCGAGGTTTCCACCTCTCTGGACCTGAGACATGCCAAGGTCTTCGTTAGCCGTCTCGGTAATGAGAGAGATAAGCAAGAGATGCTGAAAGTCCTTAACACGGCCTCAGGTTTCCTGCGTAAAGAGCTCGCTCAACATCTGAAGTTGCGACGTATTCCCGAGCTGAGCTTTTGCTGGGATGACTCTATCGAGCAGGGAGACCGTATCCTACAGCTGATTGATCAGGTCGCTAAAGAGAGCACTGGTAACCAGCCTGAGAATTGATCAGGTGGCATCTTAACTGGAGTTCCCCAGCCGAGTTCACCTGGATAATCGCCTGACCAGCCTAAAGACCCACTGTGGATGGTATCTTAAACATAAATAAACCTCAGGGCAAGACCTCCTTTAGTGCCGTGGTTACGGTGAGAAGGCTGACCGGAGAACGGCGTGTCGGGCATGCCGGCACCCTTGACCCCGAGGCCACCGGTGTCTTACCTATCTGCCTGGGACAGGGGACGCGGGTTACGGAGTTTCTAATGAATACGACCAAGGTCTATCGGGCTCAGATTGAACTGGGCAGGGCCACCGATACCTATGATGCCACTGGCCAGACTACTCAGCGGGGAGACTCATCTGGAATCAGCCAGGAGCAGTTTAAATCAGCCCTCGCCTCTTTTTGCGGCCTGACCCGGCAGATACCACCAATGTACAGCGCGGTAAAATATAAGGGGAGACGGCTCTACGAACTGGCCCGAGCCGGCCTCCGGGTTGAACGAAAGAGTC
>CAZHRO010000293.1:0-1565 GCA_964535045.1 uncultured Dehalococcoidales bacterium
CTGGCACTGGCGCGACGATAAAGCTCCTTAGCATCTATGTGGCCCTCGGCTTGACGAATCAGCTCTAAAAGTAGCCGCCGCTGACTGGTTAGGTGGTAGCCTTGGAACTGGTTGTTTGAATTGAGATTGAGTCTCATTCTCATAGCATAATTTTAAACAACCTCCACCACCTTTGTCAAGAAGAAACCTTAGTTGATAGAGCTGGCTCCTCACTAAAACACGCCGTTACCCTGACCGGGCTCATAGAGACGGCTTCAGTTCCCGGCATATAATAAACAGTATTGTCCCTTTATGGCTGGGAACTCATATTGTGCCGTGGCAACGTCCTCATATAGAACCTTTTTCCCTGATACTCCACTTCCGTGAGCTGGCCATCTTCTATTAGCCCTGCGACAACTCCCCAACTGGCATCAGCCTTTTTAAGAAGCTCTACAACAGCCTCCTCCCTCATCGGATGCACTGAGGTAATACTGAGCAGGTCATCTTCAATATTACCGGTGAAGGCGAAGGCGTTTCCCTCGTAACCGATTAGGTATTCTACGTTGCCTAATCTCTTGCCAAAGACCTGATATGCTGTGTTGATCGTTTGCTCACTGGCACCATTTATCGTCCTTTTTGCCGGTGGTCTTGTCGGAATAGCCAGATAAGCTGTATCTGGCTTTAACTGTGCCAGGAAGTCAGCTATTCTCCCGATTTCTCCGTTATTATCATTAATACCCCGAATAAGCATGCTCTCGGTGGCCAGTCTCCCCTTAAAACTACTGGCAAACTTGAGCATCCCCTCTAAAATTACTTCAAGGTCCAGCGATCTTTGCGGTCTATTGATCCTACGCCATATTTTTTCACTTACTGTATCTACCTTCAGTGACACCCAGTCGGCTTTCTGCAAGTCCTCTCTGACATCCTCACGCCAGACGAGGGAGGCATTAGTAATAACCGCAATTTTTATATTCAAAGATTTCAGAAGCTCAATCACTTTGCCGAGATTAACATCTAAAGTAGGCTCGCCGTCGGGAACAAAGGTCAGGTAATCAGTCTGTTCCCTCCTTTGCCTAGCTTGTTTAACCTTCTCCGTCACCCTTTGAGCCATCTCCTCTGGCTTATAGAAAGTCTTCCGTTCAGCCTGCATACTTATGGTGCTTCCCAGTTGGCAATAGACACAGGAATAGCTACATATCTTGGGTGGAATATTATTTACTCCCAGGCTACGCCCCAGCCGCCTAGACGGGACTGGGCCATAGACGATAGAATCTACTACCATTATTCTGACTCCGTATGCTTTACTCTTGCCACCATCGCTGGCAGCGTCGCCATCCCCGCTGACGTTTGCAGCCCCATGACCTTGGGTAGCTAGAAGCACTGAGTCCAAGACCTATGTCAGCAAGCCTTTGCAATACTTCTCTTAGCAAGTCCATGTCTGCCCTATCGTTGGGGGTGTTGTTGATTACTATAGTTCTCCGCGAGTAACCCGGCCAATTTATCAAGCGGTCGTATTGCCGCCTTTTCTGCTCATCACTGAGCACCTGATAGGCTTCATTTATCTCCTTGAACTTCTCCTCTGCCTG
>CAZHRO010000294.1:0-1556 GCA_964535045.1 uncultured Dehalococcoidales bacterium
GTCTCCTCCCCGACCTGAGAGGCAGCCGGGCCGATGATACCTGGGAGAAGAGACTCGCACGCTACCTCAAGCCAAATCTGCCTGGTCAACTGCGCTCATGTTATAACCCCGGTCGGCAAGAGTTACCGGTCATCACTTCGTCCGGGCAAGGACCTTGAAAGGGAGGTGGCAACCGTGTGATACTATGCCTAAGTGCACCCGGGGTGGCACATTAACTTGAGAATGGGTAGTCATATAACCTGAGAAACGACAAAGCTGAGGTAATCGAGCAGAAGTGAGTTTCAGAAAGCTTCCCATCCGCTCTATAAAGTATGGCACCAGAGCCTATACTCTTATTGAGCTACTGGTGGTGATTGCACTGCTGGGCATCTTGGCTGCGGTGGCAATACCCAACATACTTAAATTCATGAGCAGGGGAGCCGAGGAAAGCCGAGAGGCAGAAAAACACAACGTGCAGCTAGTGGTACGGCTAATGCTGATTGAGGCTGATGAGGATGAACTAGATAACTCCTACGATGAGGTTCAGACCCTTGTTCAGATTCAGCAGGTTACCGCCGGGGGTGGAGCCTACAGTCTGGATAAGTACCTGCACCTGCTCGGTGGGGATAGCGAGTTCACCCAGGCATATGACATCACTAAGGACGGAATCGTAACTGTCGACTAAAATATTAGTATCCTAACATGGTGCTAGCTCGTCTTCATGCGCCACGATTTCTTTCTTCTCAGGCTCCAGCACTACCGTGTAAATATAAAAGACCCCGGCACCCGACCCCATGCTTACCCAGTAGTAATCAGTAACTTTGCCAACGCTGCCGGCATAAGGCTCCAAAGCAGCGTCCCTCGGGGATATTTGCTCGGTCTTGACCGGTGTTATAATAACCTTCTGTCCTATCTGATATTTGGGAGCCATCAAATTACCTTCATAAGTCTTTGGTGGAATAATAGTTGGGGATAGCTTACTTGTCAACCCCGATAGAAACCTTCAGGATTTCCAGCTAGAATAGGTTATCATTTCTCTAATCAGTCAGAAGGAGGTAGCTGGCTATGGCAACAAAAGTCTTCGTCGTTTTAAGTAGCGGGGACAGGGAAGTCGCATTAGAGGTCGGACTCGTATATCCATTAAATGCCGCCAAGAAGAAGTGGATGGACGAGGTCAAGCTGATTATATTCGGGCCGTCTGAGAAAGTCGCCGCCTACGATGCCGAAGTTCAGGGAAGGATAAAGGAGCTATTGGAAGCTGGCATCGAAGTCATGGCGTGCAAATGGTGCGCCGACAGGATGAATATCACCGGCATACTTGAGGATGCTGGAATCAAGGTGGTATATGTTGGCTCAATAATGTCCGAACTGCTTAAGGATGGCTGGGCTTCGCTGACATTCTAGTTCCAGTGCTGCCTTAATGTAAGTCCTTCACCGCAGGATAGAAATCCTTAGGACTTCTCGGTATAATAAACTATGGTTTCTCAGTTGAAGTGATTCGGGAGGGGTGTCCGAGTGGTCTATGGTGACGGTCTTGAAAACCGTTGTTCCCGCAAGGGAACCGTGGGTTCGAATCC
>CAZHRO010000295.1:0-1555 GCA_964535045.1 uncultured Dehalococcoidales bacterium
TGATAATCGGCGCCTATGCCATTGGCAGTCATGAGGGTTATGTCTATGTCCGCTATGAGTATCCGCTGGCGGTAGAGAATATTACGCAGGCTATTCGCCGGGCTGAAGAGCTTGGGCTTCTGGGTAAGAATATTCTCGGCTCCGGTTTTGATTTCAGTATCCGGATAAATAGGGGGGGTGGCGCCTTTGTCTGCGGTGAGTCATCGGCACTGATGGCTTCTCTGGAAGGCAAGCCCGGTGAGCCGAGGGCAAAGTACGTTCATACCGTGGAGAAGGGTCTGTGGGATAAGCCTACGACGCTGAACAATGTGGAGACCTGGGCTAACGTGCCTCTAATCATCAACCGGGGTGCCGACTGGTATACCCAAACCGGCACCGATGCTAGTAAGGGAACCAAAATCTTCTCCCTGGTGGGTAAGGTAAATAACACCGGTCTGGTGGAAGTGCCCATGGGGATAACCCTGAGGGAGATTATCTATGATATCGGTGGTGGTATTCCTGGAGGCAAAAGGTTCAAGGGTGTCCAGACGGGTGGCCCCTCGGGTGGGGTTATTCCGGAGAGCCTGCTTGACCTGCCGGTAGATTTTGATAAGCTCACCGAGGCTGGCTCCATGATGGGCTCGGGTGGCATGATCGTCATGGACGAGGATAACTGCATGGTGGATATTGCCAAATACTTCATCAGCTTCCTCGAGGGCGAGTCCTGCGGTAAATGTGTTCCCTGCCGTGAGGGGCTAAAGCGGATGCGGGAAATTCTGACCGATATTACCGAGGGGCGAGGTAAAGAAGGGGATATTGAGCTCTTGGAGCAGCTCTCGAATACCCTGGTTGATGGTTCACTGTGCGCTCTGGGCAGAACGGCCCCCAATCCGGTTTTATCCACCCTGCGCTATTTCCGCGATGAGTATGAGGCTCACATTAAGGATAAGAAGTGTCCGGCCGGTGTCTGCAAGGCGCTGATTACCTATCACATTATTGAGGAGAAATGCCCGGGGTGCGGGCTCTGTATCAAGGCCTGCCCTCAGGAAGCGATAACCTCTAGAGGGAAAAAGAGGCCGGTTGTCTTAGACCAGGGGAAGTGTATCAAGTGTGGGGCTTGTTATGATGTGTGCAAGCTGGGAGCTATCGAAGTGAGATAAGGGTATGTAAAGAAAGATGGTGACACTAACTATTGATGGACGAGAGATTCAGGCAGAAGAAGAGAAAACAATACTGGAGGTAGCCAGAGAGAACGGCATTGACATCCCGGCTCTCTGCTATCACGAGGAAGTAGCTCCCTATGGTGCCTGTCGTATGTGTATGGTGGAGATTATCACCCGGCGCGGCCGAAAGAGACTGGTTGCCTCCTGCCTCTATCCCGTGGAAGAAGGGCTTACGGTTAGGACAGATACGAAGCAGGTTAACGACGTTCGCCGGACGGTGATTGAGCTGCTTCTGGCTCGCTGCCCTGATTCCGAGGTGATACAGGACTGGGCGCATCGGCTGGGGGTTAGTGGCTCCCGCTTTAGAGCGGAGGAGGGCAGCCGCAAGTGTATTCTCTGTGCCTTATGTAACC
>CAZHRO010000296.1:0-1553 GCA_964535045.1 uncultured Dehalococcoidales bacterium
ATGGGTGGTTATTTAACCTGAGAAATGACAAATGTACTGACTGACAAAGAATTAGTTATCCAGTAACAAATCTACGTTTGGAAACTCTCGTGTGGTTTCGTCGCGTAATAATATCATAAGTTGATGGATGTAGGTACCTCCACTGTCACTGTTGTGCCCTGACCTATTGTCGACTTCACGTGTAGACTACCGCCAACTAGGCGAGCGCGTTCCTCAATACCCATCAAACCCAGTTTGCCCTGGCGTGCGAAATCGCTCAGGTTTTTAGGCAACTTGAAGCCATTACCATTATCGTCTATTGTAACCCTCACCGTCTCCATGCCGAATTCAACTTTAACCGTAGCATTCCTTGCCTGAGAATATTTCTTCACATTGCGTAATGCCTCTTGAACAATGCGAAACAGCATTAACTCAGCCTCAGACGATAGCTTACGTTCGGAGCCATCTATCTGGAGGGAACAGTTTACTTCACTAGTTCTTGTCAAGTCATCGGTCAGGATACCTAGGGACTCTATCAATCCGAGCCTCTCTAGAAGGGCGGGGCGTAATTCATGGCAGAAACAGCGAACCTCTTCTAGTACAGTATTAATAGCAGTGTTTAACCCCTGCAGTCGCTGTTTGGTGACTTCCGGAAGCTGGGGTTCCTCCGCTATATCGGCGATATCAAGAATGAGAGTTGCCAGCGCCTGAATTGTTTCATCGTGCAGGTCACGAGCAATTCGCTTTCGCTCTTCCTCTTGAGCCCTGGTGAGCTCTCTAATGTAGAAATACAGATTCTCCCTAAGTCGATTTTCTTCGGTGATATCTCTTTTCGTACCTACTACTGACTCTATGCCACCATCAAGAATGTGTATCGGAGTGAGGGTGAACTCGTAATCTCGCTCACCCTCAACCGTGGGTACCGTGATTTTGCCGCTAGACGACTGCCCTGTGGCAAACACCTTTCTTAGCTGGGCTTCGTAAGGCTTCATGACATTCGCCGGCATCTTTAGGTCTCGCCAAGTCTTGCCCACCATATCTTTAGGCTCTAAACCGAATACGTGCGCCGCCGCGGGGCTAATATATATGTACCTCCCCTTCCTATCATACAGATAAATCTGATACGGCGAGGCCGAGATAATCTTCTCGAGCGTTCTCAGTTCGTCTTTAACTCCAGCTATTACCTTGGCGTTGTTTTCCTCAGCCTGCTTACGCCTGGTGATGTCCATCGAGAATACCAGAGCTGCTCGTCCGCCGTTATACTGGATCGGGCCAAGCGTCTGCGTAATCCAGTATGGCTCTCCATCTTTATTAAGAATTCTGCACTCATAAGGGGGAAGAGACTCCCCATTCAGCATCTTTGCAACCTTCTCCTTAACTGAGTCCCTGTCTTCAGGAAGGACAAGGCCTAGTAGATCCATGGCTTTCAATTCATCTCTGCTGTAGCCGAAGATTCTCTCGGCTTCTGAGTTGGCGAACTGTATTTTCCCATTCTGCACAATGGAAACACCAATTGGGGTATATGCCGCAAGAATCTCCAGCTCCCGCGCCTTTCTTTCTTGTTCTCCCTGAAA
>CAZHRO010000297.1:0-1548 GCA_964535045.1 uncultured Dehalococcoidales bacterium
ATTTCGCACATACCTGTAATGACTCAGTAACCAGTTCTCTTAACTCTACTCTCAGCATCTCTAGCTCCTTTCAATCATCGACGCACACCAAATGGCTTACCCTTCTATTTCCTCCCGTCTTGAAAGAAGGATTGAGGAGGCTGGTGTGAAACGGACATGGCTTATCATTACAGTAGCAAGCCTGCTGGTTTTGTTTGGCTGTGCTCCTCACCAGATTAAGCCGTTGCCAGCCGGCCAGGAACTAAGGCGTGTCATACAGGTAGAGGTTGCTGACCAAAGGCTGCTTTATCAGTGCCAATCATTCTGGTCGGCAGAGCAATTCCCGGAGATTTCAGAGGGCGACTTGAAAGCAAGGTTCAAGGTAAATTATGACGTAGATGCTAAGGAATTTGCCTTCTCCTTCGAGCCAGCAAGCTACTCGACTCTGACCAGATGCTCTATTTATGGTGCGATTACCAGAAGCGGGAGCAGGTATACGGCTGACCTCCTGTGGCTCTTGAGACCTTATGGGTTAGATTTCATTAATAACAATTTTAAGGAATCTAAAACCGGGCTTTCCTGGCAGGGAATGGCCAACAGTACGCCAATGAGTATTGAGGTCAGGTGCCCACCGCAGGAGTGTATCTACGGAGCCTGGCAGGAGCCGGTCGGCCACTGCCATGGCCACATATGGTGGCCGGCTTCCCAGTAATCCAGTAGGGAGACAGGATGAAGATTACAGTCGTTTATGACAATGAGGTAATGAAAGAGGGGCTAAGGTCCGGCTGGGGCTTTTCTGCTCTTATTGAGAGTGAAAGGGCGGCGCCAATTCTATTTGATACCGGCGCTGACAGCCCTACCCTGCTGCACAATATGAAGGAGCTCAGTATAGACCCCGAGAGCATTGGCACAATTGTAATATCACACGCCCATGGCGATCACACTGGGGGTCTTTCTGAGGTCCTGAGAATAAATAAGACAGCCCAGCTCTTTCTTCCCACATCATTTACAAGAGCCTTCCCAGGGAGAAGAGTAACCAGAGTGAAAGAGGCAATACAAATTTGCGAGGATGTCTTTTCCACCGGTGAGCTTCAGGGCATAGAGCAATCTCTGGCGCTCAAAACAGAGAGAGGAATATTTGTGCTAACAGGATGCACCCACCCTGCCATGAGGAATATCCTGGCCAGTGCCTCCAGGTTTGGAAAGGTCTATGGTGCTGCTGGGGGCTTCCACGGATGTCATGACTTTAAGCTTTTTGAGAGCCTGTCTCTAATCTACCCCTGCCACTGTACGCAGTATAAGAGGGAGATACTGGATCTATTCCAGGGCAGAGCTTCAAAATGTGGAGCCGGGCTGGTAATCGAACTATGATGGGATGTCCTTCCTAGCGATAGCTTGAGTCCCTTTGAAGCAGAAGGCAAAATGCAGGAGATGGAACAGGGAGTTTGCAAGTGGTACCGGGTTTGTCCCATGAAGTTCTATTACGAACGGGGGAAATTGGATAGGTGGTGGATAGACAGGTATTGCTTGGGGGACTGGGAAAGCTGCGTAAGGTATAAGATGGAGGAA
>CAZHRO010000298.1:0-1547 GCA_964535045.1 uncultured Dehalococcoidales bacterium
CTCTTGTTGGCTTTGGTTCTACTGCGGATGCGGCTCGAGTGGCAGCTGGGGTAGTGGCGGGGATTGGCTTTATTGGTGCCGGGGCAATAATCCATCGGGGTGGCGGTGATATTGTGGCTGGACTGACTACGGCGGCTACTATCTGGGCGGTGGCAGCTGTTGGTCTGGCGGCTGGTGCCGGACTATTCTTGGTTGCCGGTGTTACCACCGGTATTACTCTGATTGTATTACTCCTTCCCCGTCGTTTTCAATGACGACTTCTACTTTAATAACTCTGGAGGAGGCTCTATTGACTTTAGCTGAGAAAATACTCGCGGCTCATACTGATAAGGAGACGGTAAGCTCCGGTGAATTTATTAATGTTCGGGTTGACCTTATTCTGGCTAATGACATTACTGCCCCGATTGCTATTAGAGAGTTTCGGAAAATGGGTGTCGGGAGGGTTTTTGACCCTAAGAAGATAGTAATAGTGCCCGACCATTTTACGCCCAATAAGGATATCGCCTCTGCCGAACAGGCAAAGCTAGTTCGGGATTTCGCTCGTGAGCAGGAGGTAATCTACTTTGAGGTTGGTCGGGTGGGTATTGAGCACGTACTTTTGCCGGAACAGGGCTTGGTGCTACCCGGAGATGTGGTTATCGGAGCTGATTCGCACACCTGTACCTACGGCGCTTTGGGTGCTTTTGCCACTGGTGTGGGGTCAACCGATGTCGCCGCGGCGATGGCAACCGGGGACATCTGGATGAAGGTGCCGCCGACTATTAAACTGGTTTATCACGGGGACCTGGGAGAGTGGGTGATGGGCAAAGACCTGATCCTGTACACCATCGGTGATATCGGGGTTGACGGTGCCTTATATTCGGCCATGGAATTTAGCGGCGAGGTGATAGACTCACTGTCCATAGACGGGCGATTTACTATGGCTAACATGGCGGTTGAAGCCGGAGCGAAGGCTGGCATCTTCAGGGTGGATAACAAGACCCAGCTATACATAAAGTCTCGAGCCAGGCGTCCGTACAGGGTTTATGAACCCGATAACGATGCGGGTTATGCTCGAGTTATTGACTACGACATCTCCGATATTGAACCTCAGGTGGCACTCCCTCACTCACCGGCTAATGTTAAACCGGTTAGCCAGGTAGGGAACGTAGAGATTGACCAGTCAGTAATTGGCGGTTGCACCAACGGTCGGATCGAGGACCTGCAGGTGGCTGCCCAGATACTTAAAGGGAGGAAGGTTCATCCACGAGTGCGCTGTATTATTATCCCTGGTTCGCAGGAGCTATATCTTGATGCCCTGACGCGGGGGCTGATAGAGATATTCATCAAGGCGGGGGCGGTGGTGAGTACCCCCACCTGTGGCCCCTGCCTTGGTGGTCATATGGGGGTACTGGCGGCCGGCGAACGGTGTATTTCGACTACCAACCGTAATTTTGTGGGCCGAATGGGGCACCCTGAGTCCGAGGTCTATCTCTCAAACCCGGCGGTGGCGGCGGCCAGTGCGGTTGCGGGCAGGATTGCCAGCCCGGAGGAAGCCCTCGGCTGAG
>CAZHRO010000299.1:0-1539 GCA_964535045.1 uncultured Dehalococcoidales bacterium
ACCGTCGGAGGTTATGATTAGGGCTTCAATGAGGGCGCCGGTGGGGGGATTTACGACCATCTTAGTACCGGTTACTTCGCCGGATAGGGTAGCGTGGATGGGGGCACTGACAAACTTCTCGGAATCACCAATCTTCTGGCCAGTTAGAACCCTATCCCCTCTCTTGACTAGAGACTGGCAGGGGGCACCGATATTCTGCTGCAGCGGGATGACGGCTTTTTCGGGGAGCGGTGCCGGCTCAATGGGGGTTTTTTCACTGAGCTTACTCTCCGGAACCTTCACCCCATAGGGTGTGCTCTTCTTCTTAAGTCTAATACCCAATTTACTTTCCCGGCTCACTTTCGGCTAGGTACATAGATAGTCCCGATGAGACATATATTGTTTTCCGGTCAGCACCCACGATGAGGCACTCTACATTACTTAACGATTCAATAAGTTCGACCCCTGCCTCAGGCCCCATGACAAAGATACTGGTAGCCAGGGCGTCAGCCTGGGTGGCATTCGGGGCAATTACGGTGGCACTGATACACTCCCGGGCGGAATAGCCGGTTTTGGGGTTAATAATGTGGTGGGCTTCCTTTTCGGGGTCAAAGTAACGCTCGTAGTTTCCCGAGGTGGCGATGGCTTGATTAGCGATATTGAAATTGGCCAGGCTCTGGGTCTTGTCATCAGGGTTTACCAGGGCGATAAACCAGGGTTTTCCCTCAGGCTTGGAGCCGAGGGCTGCCATATCGCCACCGGCATTTACCAGGGCATGTTTAATGCCCATATCTTTAATAATATCTAGCGCTTCATCCACGGCATAGCCCTTGGCGATGCCGCCGAGGGTGATTTTCACCCCCCGTTCTGTGAAATATATTTTATCATCTTCGATAGCAATCTTATCCGGACCGATGAGCTTCAGAGTCTCATTTATCTTACTCTGCTGGACCTCCTCGGGTTCCTTCCACAGACCGGCTTCCCATAGTTCCAGCAGAGGCTGAATGGTGATATCGAACGCCCCGTCCGTGAGCTCGCTGTACTCAAGGGACGTGGTCATTAGCGTCATAAGGTCTTCAGATGGGGCTTCCAGGTATCCATCCCGATTAAGCTGGAAGGCCTCACTCTCTTCATCGAATATTGAAGCGACCTCTACGATTTCCTCCATTCGGTCAAAGGCAGCACCTATTGCCTCTTCAGCCTTTTCTCTATCACCGGCGTAAACAGTGACGGTGACAAAGGTGTCCATCAGCGATCGGGTCGCTTCGAACTTTCTAAGAGGAGGGGCGGTACAGCTAGTGGCGCCGAGGGCTATGATGATAAGAACAAGGACACCAGCGGTAACCTGACAGAACCTCTTCACGTATCTCCTGTGCATGACCTTTCCCAGCGTATACGCTAATCCAAATCAAGCCCATTTGGTGATTTTGGGAAACCACGGAGAAGCTAAAGTAGAAACACTCTCATTTTAACAAAAAAATTTCTGTAATTCCAGTCTTGTTTTCGTCGATTTCGCGGGCTGATTGGTTTCCGCTGTCTATTGTTACGGGGTATTAGCGG
>CAZHRO010000300.1:0-1529 GCA_964535045.1 uncultured Dehalococcoidales bacterium
CAGATTCCCTACCGCGTTGAAAGCGAGTCTTTCGTTCTTGGGACACAGGATGTCCGTGAGCTTCTAAGCTGTCTACGTGCTATAGACTCTCCTGCTGACCGGGTAGCACTGGTAGCAGCCCTCCGTTCGACAGCCTTTGGCTGCAGCGATGTCGAATTAGTGGAATTCCTGGACAAGGGAGGTTGCCTTGACTACACCAGCCCGGGCAAGGCTGACGGGCCGGTGAAAGAAGCACTGGAGGTGCTGGCACGCTACAATCAGACACGTGCCTGGGTGCCTATTGACCAGCTCATCGAGATGTTTATCCGAGAGAGACGCCTCGCCGAGATATCTTTCAGCAGGGCAAGGCCGAGAGAGCGGCTTCGCCGTCTTAAGTTGGTGGTGGAGCAAGCACGAGCTTTTTCCCATGTAGGAGAAAGGTCGCTTCGGGTCTTTGCCGACTGGATGGAGCAGCAGATGGCCGAGGGTAGCCGGATGGTGGAGATCCCGGTACCAGAGGCTGACGAGGACGCGGTCCGGATTATGACTGTACATGCCGCTAAGGGGCTAGAGTTTCCCATAGTAGTACTGGCAGGTATAGGAAGCGGCAGCAGTAGCCGTGGTAGCCCCGTTATCTTTGACCGAGATGGAGGTGAGGTTCACGTGAGCCTGGGCAGTGAGGGAAGGAGATTCATCACCTCAGGCTACGAAATGGCTCGTGAAAGGGAGAAAGAAGCTGACGAGGAGGAGGCAGTTCGCCTGATGTATGTGGCCACCACCAGGGCTAGAGACCATCTCGTGCTCAGTCTTTACCGAAAAACGACAAAGTCGGAGAGCAAGGCCCTTGCCGCAGTGATAGACAGGTTTGCCACGGAGGCTGGCTGTGAATGGCATGATATTGACTGCTCGCAGATAGATACGGCTCAAATATCGTGGGGTGATGCTGGCGCGGTAGATACGAGAGATACTATGACTGACAGAGAGCGATGGATTGCTGGCCGAATGGAAGTCTTAAAGCAGGCCTCCAAAAAGCCAGCGATAGCCGTAACCGAGCTTGCTCATTCGGACAAAGACGAGGCTGAGTGGGGAGAGGTCTACTATCGAAAGGGGCGTGGTGGCACCAGCCTGGGTCGAGCCGTGCACTCCGTCTTACAGAGCATTGACCTGGCGACAGGAGAGGGACTGGAGGAAATCAGCCGGGCCCAGGCCGCCGCTGAAGGTATACCGCATCTGTGGGAGGACGTTGCCAGGATGGTCAGTAACGCTCTACATACAGAAATTGTAAAGCGTGCTATTGCCACAGGCAGGTATTATCGAGAATTGTTCACGAGTATGTCCCTGGAAAATGGGCTGGTAGAGGGTTTCATCGACCTGCTCTTTGAAGAAGAGGGGGAAATTATCATCGCAGACTATAAGACTGACGTATTGGACGATGAGACAGAGGAAAGGAGATTGGACCAGTATAAGCTTCAAGCGGGAGCTTATGCCCTGGCTGTATACGAGGTTACCGGAAAAACCGTAAAGGAGGTAGTGCTCGTGTTCGTCAGGTC
>CAZHRO010000301.1:0-1528 GCA_964535045.1 uncultured Dehalococcoidales bacterium
CAATAAGGACTGAAGCGGCGAAACCAACCCTCTTGTCGTACTGCCTGGTTACAAGCTCAGGGAGGGTATAAAGCCCAAAGTCTCTCACTCTCCTGGCAAAAAAGAGCCCCAAGAACACCAGTCCAATGCTGCCAACAAGCAACCACCAAGCCCCGGTCAAGCCTCGGCTAAAACCCAGCCCGGCCATGCCCACGGTAGCGGAGCCCCCGACAATAGTCGCCACAAGTGAGCCGGTAATAAGCAGAGTCCCCCCTTTTCTGCCGGCAACAAAGAAGTCATCAATTCCCCTGGCTTTCTTCCGGCTCACTATGCCGATAATAATCATACCCAGGAAGTAGGCAGCTATAATTATCAGTTGTGGCATCTTACCCCCCTGGGCTCTTGTCCGCAGCAAACTAAACAAATCCCATTATAATAGCTTTGGGCTCTAGCTGACTAGCTCCTGCAAATGGGCGGGGTCGATTCGAGACTTATTCTGCTACAAGAATTTGATTTATTTTCTGGAACAGGCTATAATCTATAAGCTCTGTATCCATTAAGCCAGAGGTCTAAATCTAGCCGGTAGCTGTTTTGTTTATCGGTAAGAGCGTTCATCCAATAGAGTGATAACTTGGTTAAAGGGGATAAGCCATGACAAAGAAGTTTAGAGTAGCTCGTTACCTCCTCTGTTTGGGGTTGCTCTTGGGATTACTGGGTGGTTTGCTCGGAGGTCACGCTGTCCTTGCTGCCGAGAAAGCTAGCCAGGTTGTCATTTCGCTTCCACCGGCTCAGGATGAACCTCCTCCTGAAGGGCCTGTTGAGGAGAAGCTTAAAGTCTATTCGCGCTTTCCGATTCTGCAGAATACAGTCGGCAGTAGCTTTGAGTTCGAGGTCACCTTATACTACGAGGGCAGCGAACCCAGAACCTTTGACCTCGATGTGATATTGCCTGAGGGATGGAGCGGGATATTCAAGGGAGGCTATCCCGAGACAGAGATATCAGCCTTTACCGTAGAGCCGGGAAAGGAGAGAGAAGCCATCAAGCTTATTGTTAGCCCGGAAGAGGAAAGTACACCGGAACCTGGAGACTATGTATTTACCGTCAGGGCATTTTCAGGCGATGTGGCGGCCAGTGTTGACCTCAAGGCAGTGGTTGTTCCCCCGCCACCTCAGTATCTTCTGTATCTTTCCACCAGCACTCTAAGGAGGGAATTCCGGGTAAAACCTAATGAGGATAATCACATATCGATTCAGTTGAGCAACGCCCAGAGCGGGACGGTAAGCAATATCACCTTTTCTGCCGAAAAGCCAGAGGGCTGGGATGTAACCTTTACGCCGGACACCTTAGCCTCCCTAGAGCCCGGGGTTACTCAGGAGATAGACGTTGTAGTTACCCCACCTCCCGGTACCGAAGCTGGTGATTACCCCCTCACGCTGAAGGCCGCTGGTGATGAGGCCGAGGCAGCCCGTGAGCTTAGAATAACGGTGGTAACAGCTACCAATGTGGGAGCGGCGGGTATTGGCGCCGCAATAGCAATTATCGTGGGCT
>CAZHRO010000302.1:0-1522 GCA_964535045.1 uncultured Dehalococcoidales bacterium
CGAGGGGCTTCTCTCTTTAATGAAGTAAAAATCGGCCTTTCTGTCCTGTGGAGGCTTCGCTACAGGGAATTCACCCCGGTTTACGCGGTGGGCACTGACCACGACATGCTCCCCTGCGCCTGAATATCTCGGTCAGCCTCGCTGTCTCCACCCCGCTTGAGGCACAGGCCAATGAAGAAATTATGCTCTTCTCCGTTTGCTTAATTTGAACCATGGGTGAAAGCTAATTATGCAATCAGCAGGTATTTTCCGGCCACCTGCTCCGTTCAGAGTCATATCCAGAGTCATGAGATAATCAGAGACCCGGTCGGGCAGAAGGAAGTGTTCGCGTACATACTCTCTGCCTCTTCTGCCCATTATCTCAGCAGCTCTCGGGTTTTTCAATAAATTTATCACCCTCTGTGCAGTTTTTTGTGGGGTCTCGTAAAAGTAGCCGGTATCTCCGTCTCTCAACTGGAGTGGGATAGCACCTACATTGGCAGCTACCACTGGTTTGCCTTTCCACAATGCCTCGGTAATTACCAGCCCAAAGCCCTCTCTGGTCGAAGGTTGCATTATGACGCTGGCTGCCCGCTGGAGCGCATTTATCTCCATCCAGTTCTCCAAGCGATTTATAAGTGGGAGATTCAATATGTGGATATCCTCGTCATTCTCTGTGTCTTTGGAAATTTTGTCCAAGGTTCTCTCTCCTTCTGGGTCATCGGAAGCCATACCACCTGCCAGAATAAGCTGGCATTTCCACTCTTGTCTTATGTGTCGGAAGGTGGCAATGGTCCTATCCAGTCCCTTCCAAGGGTCAAATCTTCCGACCTGGGCAATGATTGGAACTCCGGGGTCTATGTGGTATTTGGCAAGTACCCTGTCTATTTCCTCCCGGCTCAACTCCCGGTTCTTTTCGGAAAGAGGGTCAATGAAGGGAGGGATTATGAAGTTTGGTAGTGGCCAGCATGAAACAATGTAGTGGGCTGCTGAGAATATGGCGGCATCATAATGCTCAATCCACATCGTCATGAAATCCCACAGGCTGGGGTTGGCATCTAGAGGTGTCTCTTCGATATCTATGTGGCATCTCCAGAGCCAGGTTTCCCTCGGCTTTCTGAGATAACGGGCTAAACCCAACGGCTGAGGGTCATGGACTACCACCACATCTGGGTGATAGTCGATAAGGTTGGCTCCGATGCACTCCGCGAGGGTACAGCAGTATGACCTTTCCATCTTCGGGGTAAAGGTGCCCTCCATACCCTGTAGCAGGTTGTGCAGACTCTTTGTGCATTCAAAGAACTCCTTATTTCCCCCGATAACCTTCCATTCCGTTTCTATGCCCAGTGCGTCCAGGAACGGGACTGAGCTATAGAGCATCTCGGCGACACCACCACCCCGGGCGGTAGCGTTTAGCTCCAGTAGTTTGAGACCTTTTAGACGCCCGGCTGCTCGCTGCAATCTTTCTATTTTCTCCTCGCTTAAGATGCGGGCATATGCCTCCAGAGAAGGCGTGGAAAACGGGCGGAAGTTCTTCCGCCGG
>CAZHRO010000303.1:0-1515 GCA_964535045.1 uncultured Dehalococcoidales bacterium
CCTTCTTTGATGGGCACTGGTGGCGGGCTGACCCGGGGTGTGGGGTTTTCATCCCGAAGGGATACCCTAATGCCTGGTCGGCGGGCAGTGATAGGGGATTCAAGATGCTGTGGATTTACGGGGGTTCGCTTGCGGAGGCAGGTCGCATTCTAGATAGCGATACTCAAGATTTTCATGCCATCACACCAGAAGAGGAGAGGAACGCTCTGGTTTGGACAGAGGAGACGGCAGCCCATCTAAATAGTTAACCAGTTGCTGATTGAGCAGCAGCAAGTAAGAAGGAGGAAATATTTTATGAGTGCCAAGCCCTACATTATCTACCCCGATAAGTTCGAAGTGCTGCGTGAGGCCGGGCTCGGAGAAAAGGTCAGCAAGCGCTTTATTAACGAGCCGGGACAGGTTAGCTTTGGTGTCATGGATTTTGTTCCCGGGTGGTTTATCGCACCGCACCACCACCACACCTGGGAGCTCATCATCATTGACGGCAGTTCCGAAGGCCCGGGATATACCTTCTTTGATGGGCACTGGTGGCGGGCTGACCCGGGGTGTGGGGTTTTCATCCCAAAAGGAAGCACCCACTGCTGGTCGTCCGGTAATGAGCAGGGGTTCAAGATGCTGTGGATTTACGGGGGTTCGCACGAAGAGGCAAGCCGCATTTACGATGTGGATCCAGAGACCTTCAGGGCAATTACACCGGAGGAGGAAAAGAACGCCCTGGTCTGGACAAAGGAGACGGCACGTTCTTTAACCGACAGGTCTAACCTATGAGTAGGTGCTATAGCCATTTACACCTAAAAGAGTTATAATATTAAAGAGTAGGGCTCAGGTTGGCCTTGGTGAGAGGGGACGCGTGGGTTCGACAGGGAAGGTATGCTGCAGGATTGCAAGCTGAGGTGCCACTACCCTCATAAAACAAGTGGCAAAAGATAACTGGCGAACCTGAATTCGCTCTTGCAGCCTGATTAGGACGGCTGCACATCCAGCCTGACCTCACCTCAACGGGTCGGGAGTGGGTGACGTATAGTTGAGGTGCCACCACTCTGACGCCGATAAGACTGGTGAAAGAGTTGTCGGCTGGCTTGGCTAAATTCGGTCAGCAGAGGTTAGCCAGGTAAGATAAGAGAGCTGACTAAGCTTGTAGGATATCCTGGGTAGCCTTTCTTGGACGGGGAGTTCGACTCTCCCCCGTCTCCACCAGCACAGTAGCGGTGTCTGGGTTTAAACCAGAGCTCGTTTTTCCCCTCACTATTTCCAAACATAACCACCCTGTTCCCAGATTTATTTTCTAAAGTATAGCTACCAAATCCACTTATACAGCTTTCAACCTGCTCGCTGGAAGTCTGCTATTCCCCTTCCAAAGTGCCCTCATACCAGTGCCCGATAGCCTTCAAGAGGCTCAACTACCAGCAAAATCCTTAATATAAGGAGAAGATGGTTAGGAGTTAATCGACAGGGGAGGCAAATATCCTTTATAATGCTATCGCTATCTTTCGCAGGAGGATTGTCTTATGGAAA
>CAZHRO010000304.1:0-1502 GCA_964535045.1 uncultured Dehalococcoidales bacterium
AACTGCGAAAGCGGGGAGTATCCGCGGTTCAGGATGGGCAACCGCCAAAGCTGGTAGCGAAGGTTGGATTCGAACAATGAGATAAAAAAGGAGCAGCCAAGGCTATCTCATGACTACCATCTAAAATGAGCACATGCTCCATACCTTGACACGCCGTCCGGTTCTGCCTATAATCCAGGGTGAAAGGAGGCAAGCGGTCGGTCTGGCAAGTGACTGGTAGCTTGTCTTGGCGGGGTCTTCCAAGCAGGTTGTCGCGGGTTCGAGTCCCGTCTCCCGCTCCAGCTTCAATTCCACACTCAAAAACCCCTGATTTTCCTCGAGTTAAGGTGTCGCTAATCGGAGACTTTTCGACACCTTAACTGGTCATGGTTATCTTCATCACCCCAGCCTCACAATCTAGTCACAGGACAGTCACGCATTTTTGGGCTGTCCGGAGGAAGGGGTATACAATGGTAACCAGAACTAGGAACAGGAAGTGGCAGGAGTTGGAGAAGAGCAGCACATCTTTGGAAAGGCTGGCCAAGCACTTCGAAGCTCAGAATCGCAGTGAGGGCAAATCACCCAGGACGGTGGAGTGGTATGAGCGTGTGCTACGCTACTTTCAGGACTACCTGAAGGAGGAAGGCTATCCAACGACGCTGGGCGGTGTCAATTTACAGGTGGTAAGAGAGTTCGTCGTCTACCTTCAGACGCGAGAGAAGTGGCACGGTCATCGAAACGCACAAAATGGGGATGGCCACCTCAGTCCCACCAGCGTCAACAATTATGTTCGCGGACTGAGGGTGTTCTTTAGCTGGCTACATAGGGAAGGGTATACTGAAGAGAATATTCTGGCCTCGCTTAAGCCCCCAAGGGCTCCCGTAACAATGGTCGACGTGCTGAATGCGGATGAAATCGCCGCCATCCTCAACTGCCTTGATGCTAACATATCTTCGGGGTGCCGCGATACGGCCATGATCGTGGTGTTCCTTGACTGCGGTGTCAGGCTCTCAGAACTGGCTAACCTTAAGCTTCCAGATGCACATGTAGAGGAAGGGTACCTTAAGGTCATGGGCAAGGGTGCCAAAGAACGGATTGTACCGATAGGGAGCATGGCTCAAAAAGTCCTCCAGAGGTACATCTTTCATTTCAGGCCCGAACCGATATGGGAAGACAATGTCTTTCTCACTCTTGATGGTGGGCCAATGAGCGCCAACGCGATAAAATTAATCGTCGCTCGCCTGGCACGAAAATCAAAAGTAACGCGACTACACGCACACCTGTTCCGCCACACCTTTGCCACCAACTATCTAATAAACGGAGGAGACGTCTTCTCGCTGCAGCAGATATTAGGGCATACGACTCTGGAGATGGTAAGGCGATATGTTACCCTGGCGTCGGCTCATGTCCGGGTTCAGCATCGGAAGTTCTCGCCCATGGACAGGATGAATGCCGGTAGACTAAAGACTCTTCGCCGAAATTCTAAACGAGGAAATGGCAGTCGTAAAGGTTAGTGCTAACTG